>CAZHLB010001014.1:0-2561 GCA_964533005.1 uncultured Saprospiraceae bacterium | reverse complement strand
CGCATTTCTGAAACGAAATGCGGGGTCTCAAAACCCCGCCGCTCGAAAGTTGAGCTTTTCGGATAGGCTCTTAAGCCCGATAATTTTCCAAAACCAGCTTCTCCTCGCCATTCGCAGCGACCAACTGGCTTTGCCTGTTTTCGATTACTTCTTCCACAAAATCAGCCGCTTGCGCAACGTAGCGGGCGGCAAAAGCAGCCTGGGGTTCCGCCTGGTTTATCTGCAAAACCAACCCCAGGAAGTCTCCGCCAGCCACTGACCAGCCACCCTCATCCACCACTTTTTGGAAGTCTTCGAGGATGCCGATATGTGTGTTGCAGCGCACGTCCCGTGCGAGCAGGCTGGCTTTTGCGGCGATGATGAAACCGGTGTAAGCGTTGTAAATGGCATCGGCGAAAGCACGTTGCGACAGCAATTTTTCCGCCGCTTCTACCTTCTTTTTGGCATCGCCGATGATGGCGCCGACCACATCGAAGGCAACCCCGGCGCACTCGCCCGTGCCGATGCTTTGCACGTATTCGCTGTTTTGCCCCCAGTCAAAAAGCTCCCGGTCGGTCAGCGTTGCCAGGTCGGCGAGGGGTTTGAGCAGGTCGTAGAAATAGCGGTTGCCTTGCCGCCGGAAATAGTCGTTGAAGTATTCGCCGCTGCCTGCGACAGTTTCCGACAGGGCATTCGCTTCGTAGTCGTTGAGCAGCAGGCGAACGGCTTGCGGCAATCGGCGGGTAGGCAGTTTGATGATTTTTTCCGCCAGGAAACCCTTGCCCTCCGGGTCAACGCCGCCGCCCAAAACCACCTGCATCGCAGGCACGACAAACTCGCCCCGCTTGATGGAACTGCCATGAAATCCAATGCTCGCAGCCATGTGCTGACCACACGAATTCATGCAACCGCTGATGTTGATTTTCAGGAATTGCTCTTCGAGCAGGTGCGGAAATTCTTCCCGGACGAGGCTTTCAAGTTGCGCCGCCAAGCCGGTGCTGCTGGTCACGCCGAGGGCGCAAGTGTCCGTGCCGGGGCAGGCGGTGATGTCGGCGGTGGAGTTGAAACCTGCCTCGCCCAAGCCGATTTTGGACAATTCATTGTGCAGGTGCGGCAAAGCTTCCGGTCGGACGAAGCGTAGCAGCAAGCCTTGATTGACGGTGATGCGCACGTCGTCCGCCGCCCAATCTTTTGCCAATTGAGCCAAACGGCGAGCCTGTTCGCTGGTCAAATTGCCCAGGTGGACGCTTAGGTTGACACCAAAAAAGCTTTTCTGTTTTTGCTCGAAAACGTTGGTTTTCAACCAAGTGCGAAATTTTTCCGGTTCGGAGGGCTGCGTCGTCAGCAAGGTTGCCAATTGCTGGACGGAAAGTTTTGCGGAAGGTGCGCCTTCGCTCACCAAGCTCCGGTCAACCTCGAATTTTTGATTTTTCAACGCCAGCCGCTCCTCCTCGACGAGGGTGAGAAATTTTTCCAATCCCAGCTTTTGCACGAGAAATTTCAGCCGGGCTTTCATCCTTTTTTCCCGTTCGCCAAAACGGTCGAACACTCGCAGGCAGGCTTCTTTGAAAGGCAAAATCAGGTCTTCCTCCAAAAATTCATGCGCCACCTGCGCCTCGATAGCTTGCGCTCCCAAGCCCCCAGCAATCAGTACTTTGAAGCCTCGAACCTCCTGACCATCAATGATTTTGACCTTTGGAATGAAGCCAAAATCATGGAAATACGTGAAAGCCGAATCCTTCTCGCTCGACGAAAAAGCGGATTTGATTTTCCGCCCCATGTCCTGGCAAATCGGGTTGCGCAGGAAATACTCGAAAGCCGCCTGCACGTAGGGCGACACGTCGAAAGGCTCGTCCGGGTCAATGCCAGCGTTGGCGCTGGCGGTGATGTTTCGGACGGTGTTGCCGCAAGCCTCCCGCCCGGTCATGCCGTTTTGTGCCAAGCCAATCCAGACCTTCGTGGCGTCCTCCAATTTGACGTAGTGAAGCTGCACGTTCTGCCGGGTGGTCAGGTGCAGTTTGCCGTTGGCGAAGCGGTCGGCAAGCTCGGCGAGGACGATAAGTTGGTTCGTGGTCAGCTTGCCAAATGGGATTTTTGTGCGAAACATCTGCACGTCCGGCTGCCGCTGACCGTACACGCCACGAGTCAGGCGGAAGTGGCGGAAGCGTTCGGAATCTTCTTCGCCGGTGCGGAAAGCCTGCGTCCGGCGGGCGAGTTCGATGATGTCGGCTTGGTCAGCCGAGGCGATTTTTGAGATGGTAACGTTGTCGAGCATGGGTGACTAAATTTTTTTGTGAAAGGTGAAAAAACAAAAAAAGCCCTTCCGGGAACACGTCTCCCGGAAGGGCTTTTCAAGCTGTTGCGTCAAGTCAGGCAATGCTTTTCACCCCGTCAGGAATACGTCGTTTCCGGTTGCACGACAGCAACAGCAACAACACATCATGGCAGCGGTGAAAGCGAAGTGATATGACGATTGAAAACTCATGTGGAGCGAAAAGGTGACACCTCGAAAACAGCCTTTTTGAGAGAAAAAAAATGAAATTTTTTGGGATGTTTCATTTGTCGGTTGACAAAGAGGTTCT
>CAZHLB010001013.1:0-2563 GCA_964533005.1 uncultured Saprospiraceae bacterium | reverse complement strand
TGCCGCATCCCAGATCGCCGAAGCCACCTGCGCCGCCAATTTCTCCGGAATTCGCTCGCCACCGCAATGCGAAACATCCTCTTCGTTGGCACTTTGGTTATTGAAAAAATGGCAAAATGGAAATTCCGGTAGCCTGTCCTGCTCGAAGCCGAGGGTGAAAATTGCTCCGGCGGCGGCGGCTTTGTTGTTCACGAATTGGCAGTCTTTGGTTACCGGGTCGCTCGTCCCGCCTACGTTTCCGTGAAAAATGGCAGCTCCCAAACCTGCTTCGTTGTTCACGAATTTGCAATTTTTCAGCGCCAGGCTGCCGTTGCCGTTTTCGGCATGATTAAAAATTGCGCCGCCCGCAAAACTCGCCCGATTACCGACGAAGCTGCAATTTTCAAACAGCGGGTTGGCTTCGCCGCCTCGTACTGCGTGGTTGAAAAAAGCGCCTCCTTCGCCTGCCGAGTTGTTCAGAAAAACCACGTTTCGCAGGGTCGGATTGGAGCGGTTGCCTTTGCCTGAGCCATCGTTGAACCATGCACCGCCGTTGCGTTCCAGGCTGCCTACTGCCCCATCTTCGTCTGCATTTCCACCGGAAATAATGAAACCATCCAGCACCGTTTCCGTGCTGACATTTTTCGTAAAAACGACCGTGAAGGAGTTGTCCGCCGCTTCCGCCGAGCCGATGTTTCCGCTCAAAGTGGAAGGTTGGCTTGCCCAGCGGCGCTGGTTCAGGCTGGTTTCCGTGCCTTGAAAACCGCCGTACAGCTCGACGCCATCTGGAATTTCGAAGGCAATTTGGCGGGAAGTCATGTTGCAATAGTCGCATTCGGTGGGAAAATACGTGCCGCCCGCTACCCAGATTTGGACGCCTTTTTTGGCTTGGGCAAGGGCGGTTTGCAGGTCGCCGAGGGCGTCTTGCCAGGATTTGCCGCTGCCTTGAGCGCCTTCTTTTACGAAGAAAATTTGCTGAGAAAAGGAAGTTTGCAGGCACAGAATTGCGCCGGCGAGGATGAGAATCGCCTTTTTCATAGTGCTTGTTCTTGTGTTTGTTTTTGTAAAAATCAGTGAAAATCGAAGTGGGAGGAAAATGCTGCTTGAGACGTGGGAGGTGGGAAAAGCGTCACGAGCGGCTGCAAAGATGTCGGCGCAACATGAAAATAGCCAGTGGCGGCGCATGGACAGGAAGAATTTTTTTGGCGGCAAAATTGTGGCTGCGTCGAAATGGAGGGAAGCCAAAAACGTCGGCAGGGTTTGAAACCCTGTTGATTACCCACAGAATACCAACTTGAAAATCAGTCGTTTGAATAACCCCGGAGGGGCGGCGACGTTTGGGAGAAAAAAGTCAAAACCCATCCCTCCATTTCTGCGCAATTCGCAGCGCCGTTTCCAACATACAAGGCTCCCAATTTTCAACCTCCCAGGCTGAATTTGCCAAGCTCGAAACGGACAGGAGGTTTCTGGCGTCTTCGTAACCGGATGCCGTTTCCAGGATTTTTGATAGCTCCGATTGCTGGCGGTGCAAGGACTCATCTTCTGTCGGCAAACCCAATTCGGGTGCAGCTTTTGGCAAAAAGGAATTCAAAAATGGCTGCCGTTGCCGCTCGTTTTCTCTTTGCACGATTTCATCCATCGCCAAAAAGTCTTTCCGGAAAAGCGCCTGATTTTCAGGCTTTTGCAAGGCGGAAGAAAGCTGTTCCATCACGACAAACTTGAGGTTCGGGCATTTTTCAATCGCCTTTTCCAGCAGCATGAAAACCTCCGGCGGCACGGTGTCGTCGTGCGTGTCACGCCTGATTTTTTTGCCGGGGGCAATGGCTGCGTCTTCCCAACTGCCGCCGGAAATATGGATTTCCCGCACCAATTCGAGCGGGTAAAGCGACAGCAGTTCTTCCCAGTCGAGGTCGAAATTTTGAAGCTGGCAGTAAAAATTGTGCAGGTCTAAAATCAGGAAGCCGTTGACCGGCTCTACCAATTGGCGGAGGAAGTCGCCGTGTTTTTTGACTTCGTCGAGCGAGTAGGCGAAAGCGAGATTTTCCAAGCCCACCGGGCATTGGCAAGCCGCTTGAAGCCTTTTCAATCGGTCTATTCCAATGGCTAAAGTGGCGGCGGTGACCGGGACGCTCATGGGCGCTCCTTTGTGAAAATCTTCGCCGGTCATGAAGCCAAAATGCTCGGTGACGTGGTCGAAGCGGTGTGCCGAAGCGAGTTGTTTTAATTGCTCCAGCCAGGCTTGTTGCCCTGGCGACCACTTGCCGGAAAAGATGGAAAAATAGACGCCATGCCCGACGAGTCTGCCTTCTTTGCCAAAGGCATCGAGCAGTTCGGTGAACCAGGCAGGCACGTTTGAAATCTTGAAAAGCGCATCGAAAGACCATTCGATGGCTTGCACTTTTTCTGCTTCGAGGAGTGGGAATGCTGCTTGCAAAAGGTAAGAATCGAAGTTGCAGGCGAGGGTGGAGTAGATTTTCATGGATGTTTCCAGGGCATAACGTCGGCAGGATTTTGAACCCTTTCCATTACCCATAGAATAGCCCCGGAGGGGCGACGATGTTTGTAGCAATGCCGCAACCCCATC
>CAZHLB010001012.1:0-2564 GCA_964533005.1 uncultured Saprospiraceae bacterium | reverse complement strand
CCGCGAGCACGTGTTTGAACTGACGGACGAGCAAGTCCCTTTTGTCCGGCGCATATTCGAGCGAATGTGCGAGGAAATTAAATCCGATTATATCCACAAATATGACGTGCTGCGCAATTTGGTGTTCGAGCTGCTGCATTTTGCCATGAAAATGCAGCCTTCCACGAATTTTAACAGGCAACAAATAAATGCCTCGCAACGAATATCCACGCTGTTTTTGGAGCTGTTGGAGCGGCAATTTCCCATCGAGGAAAATCACCCAAAAGTCAGCCTGCGCACGCCGTCTGATTTTGCGAGCCAATTAAATATCCACGTCAATCACCTGAATAGAGCCGTGAAAGAAACAAGCGGAAAAACGACTTCTCAAATCATCGCTGACCGGATATTGCAGGAGGCGAAAATATTGCTGAAGCATAGCCAATGGAACGTGTCGGAGATTGCTTTTGCACTTGGTTTTACGGAGGTGACGCATTTTAATAATTTCTTTAAAAAGCACGTGGAGACAAGCCCTTTGAAATTCAGAAACCTTTAAATGTGCAGGTAACCGGGTGACTCAAAGTCACCCGGTTACTATTATCCGCTAAATCAGTTTTAAGCATGCAAAAACGCAAGGCTCAATTATGATTTCAAGTTGAGGCTGTCTCATAAGTCAACTTGAAAATTTAGACGCAGAATTTTTTTAAACACATAGTCACATAGCGTCACATAGTATTTGGGCTATGTAGTCTATGTGACTATGTGTTGAAATAAAAATCTGTGATGTTTTTCAAAAACTGCCTTTTGATACAGCCTCAACTTGAAATCATAATTGAGCCTTTTTCATTTTTTAATTGCTGCTCAACGGCAGCGCCACCAAAAATGTCGCCCCTTCGCCCGCCTCACTCATCACCCGGATTTTCCCACCGTGCCGCTCCACAATTTCCCGGCAGATTGCCAAACCTAAGCCGCTGCCTTGCGGCTTGCCCAATCGAGGGTCGCTCACCTGGGCGAATTTTTCAAAAATCAATTCGTGGTTTTTTGACTCGATGCCGATGCCGTTGTCCCGGACGGAAAGCAGGGCATGGTTGCCGGTTTGGTAAAGCTGCACCTCGATTTTACCGCCTTTTGGCGGGCAAAATTTGACGGCGTTGGAAATCAGGTTGACCACCACCTGCATCAGCCGGTCTTTCACGCCATGCACAAGCAGCTTATTTTCAGGCAATTGAATGGTGAGGGCGATTTTCTTCTCCTTCATCAACTGGTGCAAGGCATGACTGGCTGACTCGATTACCTCCGCCGGGTCGAGCGGTTCGGGATGCCATTTTTCGGCGGCGGATTGGAGTTTTGAAAGCTCGAGGACTTCATTGATGAGCCGGGTCACCCGCTCGCTTTCGCCGACGATGATGCCGAGAAATTCCGCTCTTTTGGAATCGGATAGGGTAGGGTAGTCCTCCAGAATTTTTGCCAGGGACTTGATGCTGGTCAGCGGTGTGCGGAGTTCGTGGGTGATGGTGGTGATGAAATTTTCCTTGAGTTTGTCCACCTCCTGCAATTGCTCGTTGGCAAGCTGGAGTTGCTGGGTCGTCTCTTCCAATTCCTTCGATTTTTCCTCCAACGCCCGGCTGTATTGGAAAATCTCCTGCGTCTGTTCCAGGATTTTGAACATTTCTTCCAGGCTGATGGGGTCTTCTTTCACCACGCTGTCGAGGATGACTTTTGCGCTGGCAGCGCCGAGGGCGCCGGCGAGATTTGTCTCTGCGTAATTCACTAAGTCAGCGTTTGCGACGGTCAGTTTCGAGAGGTTTACGTTGTTGTCCGTCTCGTATTTTGACAAAACTACCTCCGCCCGTTCCGCTCCGAGAAAGCGATTGAGCAAGATTTGAATGTCCCGCATTTTGGCTTCCCGGCGCATCACTTCGTACTCGCCGGGATTGCTTTGGTGTTTGAAAATGTCCACGAACAGGTCGGCTTGCGTCAACTCGTTGGCATCGAGGCGGGTGTTCAACGAGACGCCGACGAATGCTACGAAGTTGAAAAGCAAGCTCCAAAATGCGCCGTGCGAAATCTTGTCCATGCCCTCCATTCCAAACAGGTTGTACGGTTTCAAAAAGTCCAGGTTGAACCACCCGTTTTCAACTATCTGCATTGGCAAGACGCCTGCTTCCGCCAGTGTAGGCAGCGGCAAAGTGATTGCCCAAATCACAAAACCGACCGCCAGCCCTGCCATTGCGCCAGCCTTCGTGCCTCGTTTCCAATACAATCCGGCAAACACCGCCGGTGCAAATTGCGCCACTCCTACGAAGGAAATCAGCCCGATGCTGACCAAAGTTTGGCTCAAACTCACCGATTTAAAATAGGCATAAGCCAGCAGCAAAACCGCCACGATACTGACCCGCCGCACCTGCAACAACGTCCTCGAAACGTCTCCCCGAAAAGGCTCTTTCAGCCTTTTGCTTTGCAAAAGCAGCGGCATCACTAAGTTGTTGCTGACCATGATGCTCAGGGCGATGGTCGCCACGATAACCATGCTCGTCGCTGCCGAAAAACCGCCGATGGCGACGAACAATGCCAGCAAATCCTGTCCA
>CAZHLB010001011.1:0-2564 GCA_964533005.1 uncultured Saprospiraceae bacterium | reverse complement strand
CCCCGCCAGCCCCGCCAAAAAAGAAGCGCATCCTGGTTGACCTCGAAAAAGGCAAGTTGGAAAAGGGTCAAATTATCCAAATGAAGCAGGTGCATTTCCCTGGCGAAAGCGCCAAGCTGAACGATTCTTCCTTCACCGTGCTGGATGAGGTGTCTGAGTTTCTCGCCGAAAACCCCGACGTAATAATTGAAATCGGCGGGCACACCAACAACCTACCCGAACACGAAGAATGCGACCGCCTGTCAACCGCCCGTGCAAAGGCAGTGGTGGAATACCTGACCAAAAAAGGAACTCCGCTGCAACAGCTACAATTTCATGGCTACGGCAAACGCCGTCCCATTGCAGCGAACACGACCGAGGAGGGTCGCAAGAAGAACCAACGGGTGGAAATTAAAATCCTGAGCTTCAAGGGATGAGAGGTATGAGGTATAAAGTGTGAGGTATTTGACCCCATACCTCATACCTAATCAAACTTGCAGTTAGAATTGTCAGCTTTAGTGAATCATTCAAGACATGAAAAAAGCAATTTTGCTCAACGTTTTGGCACTGTTCTTTTGCAGGACACTTCACAGTCAGAAGCCTGAAGCTCAAGCTATTAAGTTGACTAATCCTTCATTCGAGGGTGTGCCCGAGCTGGGTGAAAAAACCTTCAACCTTAATGGCTGGCTGGATTGCGGCTTTCCGGGCGAGACGCCGCCAGATGTTCATCCTGTTCCGGGCGGCAAATTTGGCGTGACACAAAAACCGGCGGATAAGAAATCATACCTGGGTCTGGTCGTCCGGAAAGACGATACCTGGGAAATGGTTTCGCAGCGCCTGAGCACGGCAATGCTGGCTGACACTTGCTACGAATTCAGCATTAGCCTTTGCCGCTCACAGAGGTATGAAAGTCCCCTCAATCCTATCGATGATAAGACAATTGTGCCGTTCACTACGCCTGCCAAGTTGCGCATTTGGGGCGGCTCCGGCTATTGCGACAAAGCAGAACTTTTGGCGGAAAGCCAATTGATAGAATCTCCTGATTGGCAAGACAATACCTTTTATTTCAAACCGGAGCAGTCTCATAAATACATCCTTTTCGAGGCTTTTTACTCGAAAACTCCCTTCCGGTATAATGGACACCTTCTTTTAGACAATGCCAGCGACATTTTTCCGGTGTCATGTGAAGAAGCTTTATTGAATGACAAAGCGCCAAAGCCAGGTGGAAATTAAAATCCGCAGTTTTGAAAAAATAAGCTTGTCCTCGCTTGAAGTGTGGCAAGTTCCATCTTAAATCAGGAAGGCGGTTTTGAAAAAAATTCTGAAAAAACTACCTTGTTCTGCATCGTTTTTGTCCCAAATTGAATCATTCCCGACATGAAAAAAGAAATTTTGCTCTTCGTTTTTACCGCATTGTTCGCCCTGGTACTTCGCAGCCAGGAGCCTGATGCGCAGCCGATTGTGCTGACCAATCCTTCTTTTGAAGGGCTGCCCAACCAGGGCAATAAAACCTTTAACCTCAATGGTTGGCAAGATTGCGGCGACCCCGACCAGACGCCGCCCGACATTCATCCTGTCTCCGGCGGCAGTTTCAGGGTGACTCAAAAACCGGTGGATGGAAATACTTACCTCGGCATGGTCATTCGCAAAAACGATACGTGGGAAAGGGTAACCCAGCGCCTCAGTTCGCCTTTGCTGGCGGGCACTTGTTATGAGTTCACCATCAGCCTTTGCCGCTCGATGGCTTATGACAGCCCCCAAAGTTCCTTCGAGGATGACACGACCAAAGTGCCGTTCACAACGCCTGCCAAGCTGCGGATTTGGGGCGGCACTGGCTTTTGCAACAAACTCGAACTTTTGGCGGAAAGCCAACTCATCACTTCCTATCGCTGGTTGGGACATGACCTCCGTTTCGAGCCGAAGCAGACGCATAATTTCATCGTATTCGAAGCTTATTACGACTCGAACACGCCTTTCCGGTACAACGGGAACGTGCTTTTGGACAATGCCTCCGCCATCATCCCGGTGCCTTGCATCGTGGAAAAACCGGTGGTCGCCGACCTTCCCAAGCCAAAAATTTTGCAAGAATTAGACAGGTCAAAGCTGAAACAAGGCCAAACCATTCGCATTGACCAACTCTATTTCAAAGCGGACAGCTCGAAAATTGAACCTACTTCTTTGCCGGTGCTGGATGAGCTTTACAACTTCCTCTCCACCAACTCCGACGTGATTGTTGAAATCGGCGGGCACACGAATGGCATCCCGCCCGACGATTATTGCGACCGCCTTTCCACCGCCAGGGCAAAAGCAGTGGCGGATTTTCTGGCAGAAAAAGGCATTCCACGAGACAGGCTCCAATACAAAGGCTATGGAAAACGGCTGCCCGTCGAGACGAACAAGACGGAATTCGGGCGAAAACGAAACCAGCGGGTGGAGGTTAAAATCCTCAGTTTTAATGGCTGAGTCCTTTTTGATTAAATGATTGACGATTAAATGATTACATGATTGTTAATGGAGATGGCGGATATGAAAATGGGCGATGGCGGGTACTCCGCCATCGCCCATTTTCATATCCGCCATCTCCA
>CAZHLB010001010.1:0-2567 GCA_964533005.1 uncultured Saprospiraceae bacterium | reverse complement strand
TACCCGGTTGGGGTGGAATTGCCGGAATTGAAGGTGTGCGAAGGGTTTTGCTGGTTGCTGGTTTGCCCGTCTCCGAAGTTCCAGAGGTAGGTCAGTGTGCCGCCGTCCTGGTCGTAGGTGTTGAACGAAGAGAAGTTGACGGTGAGCGGCGAAGCGCCAAACGTCTGATTACCAGCGGCAAAGACGACCGGGGCGTGCTGTGTCGTGCCGGTGAAACTGACCTTTCGGATTTGGTCGGGCCACCGGACGTACCAAATGCCGCCCTGCGTCGGATGCGAACTGACGAACACGCAAGCCCCCGCTGTGGACACGAAATCCCGCACCTCGATGGGGTTCCAATTGGCGTCGAAACGGAAATTCCGAATCCAGCCCTCGCCGTAATCCGCATGAAAATAAGTGTCGTGCCAGGTCGCCGGGAAGTCTTCGCCGTGATACCAAATGCCGCCGGTACTGGCATTTCCCAAAAATGTGGGCCCCGGCAAAGTGGCGCTGCCGACGTTGACGATGTTGCCGTTGACGTAGCCGCGAGGCGTGCCGGTGCGCCAGTCCACCTTCGGCAAATTGTGCGTGGCAGGCGCGTAGGTCGCGTTGTTGTAGCCGGGCTGAAAGGTCATTCCCTCGAATTTGGGCCACCCGAAATTCAAGCCAGGCACATTCACCACGTCCATTTCCTCTCGCGTTCCCATGCCCACATCCCCCAAAATGAACACGCCAGGGTTTCCGTCGCCGGGATTGTGGCTGCCCGTTTCCGGCACGTGCGTCATTCGATAAGGATTTCGGACGCCCCGCGCCCAAGTTCGTGAAGCGACAGAGCGCGGTTGCGAGGCATTCCAGTACGGATTGCTGGGCAAGCCGTCGCCGGTCGCAGGGTCGAGGCGCAGGATTTTTCCGTTGAAAGAAGTCAAAGTTTGGCAGCGATACGCGCCGATGTTTTGGGCGGAATTGATGATGCCGTCGGCGAGCGCCTGCGACCAGTAGGTGTCGAAGGAAGAGCCTTCGTCAATGACGTTGTAACTCGCCCCGTCGCCGAGGGTCGCCATCAACGTGCCGTCTTGTCCGAAAACGAGCGAGCCGGTGCCATGACTTTCGTGCAGGATGGCATTGCCGGTCGAGACGCTTTCGCCAAAAAGGATGGTTCGGCTGCCGTTGACGACGGTCGTGTAATTGGTGGCGATGTTCGCCTGGTAGCGCGTGATTCTGCCGATGGTGGCGGCGAAATATTCGTCCGTGTTGGCATTGTATTGCCCCGTTCCGAACTTGAGCAGGTGGTGCCTGTCCACGACGTAAAGCAGGTAGAAATAGCCGTTGCTCAAAAAATTGGGGTCGAGGGCGAAGCCGAGCAGCCCGAAGTCCCGCCAGCCGCCGACTTCCTGGCTGATGTCGAGCAGCGGGGTGGCTTGTTTGACGCCGTTTTCGACGAGCCAAATCTTGCCTTTTCGCTCCCAGACGTACATGCGCCCGTTGGCGTCCCAGGTGAAGCCGTTGATTTCGTCCCAGCCGCCAAGCCAGAGGTTGTCGGAAAAACCGGCGGGCTGGGAGCGCAAAGTTTCTTTGAAACAGAAGAGGAGGAGGGCAATGAGAATGAGGCTGAGGGGCAGCCAGAACTTGTCCCGAGAACTCGGGAAGCGATTGGCAAACGATGTTTGTTGCATAGCGATTTTGAATTTGATAGTGTTTGAAAAAAGCTAAATCAGCGACGCGAGCAGTTCGGTTGGGAGGAAGTTTTTGTTCGGGAAAATTTGAATGGTGAGACAGCGAGGTATTTCCCAGGAGATGATTTGGTGAGGCGAAAGTAGCCGGAATTTGGAAAAAATCGTCAGGCTTGAGCAACCGCCTTGTGTTCCTTCATGCGGAATTGCTCAATCATTTTACCGAGGTCGTTTTCGTTTTCAAGTACCCCAAAACCCTCCAACCTCCACGACAAAGAGGCAAATTTTTCCTTGTGGATTATTGTGGACGATTCTTTCAAAGGCAGAACTACTTCAGCGCCGGAAGGCTCATGCGCGTAGAAAAAAACCTTTTGGTTGCTTCTATTTTTGAAACCCAGCGCAGCCAATGCCTTTGCCAGTTCTCCATAAGTCGGTTCCATATCTTTATACGCCCTTAACGGTCTTGTATCTCTCATTTTTGATGTTGTCTTGTGCGACGTTTTTTCATAGTTCCGGTTTTCGATTTTGCAATATTATGATGAAGCGAAGGTAGGGGGAAAAAGAAGAAATGAAAACCAGGTGGGAGAACCATTGCCCTAATAATTACGGCAGTCCCGCCTGCACCTTTTTCGGCAGCTTGCCCCGAATGATTTTGTAAGAAGCAGCGATAAACTCCCGCCATTCCGCATCGCTCAAACTGTCGTAATGCTCCACAAAAACCCACTTGTTCCGAGCCATGTAAGGTGCAGGAATGATGCCCGGTCGGGCGCAAGTCTCATCAAAATCTTCGTCGGCAACTTTGAAACAAACCCGCCCTTCGGCATCCAACGTGCTAATGCAGAAGATTTTACCGCCGACGTAAAAATTCAGGTGATGCTCCCAACGGATGGCTTCGGTGGCGGCGGGGAAACTGAGGCA
>CAZHLB010001009.1:0-2567 GCA_964533005.1 uncultured Saprospiraceae bacterium | reverse complement strand
CGAGACCCTGCTCGACACGGTGAACAACGTCCTGAGCATGAAGGTGGACATGATTGTCATGCGTCACCCGGCACCGGGAGCGCCGCATTTTCTCAGCCGCCACATCACCGCCAACATCGTCAATGCCGGCGACGGCACACACGAGCACCCGACGCAGGCGCTGCTCGACGCTTTTTCCATTCGTGAAAAATTGGGCGATTTGGCAGGCAAACGAGTCGCCATCATTGGCGACATCACGCATTCGAGGGTGGCTTTGAGCAATATTTTTTGCCTGAAAAAATTGGGAGCGGAAGTAAAAGTCTGCGGGCCCCCAACACTCATTCCTAAGTTTCTGCCTGAGCTTGGCGTCAGCGTGGAGCATGACGTGCGCAAAACTTTGGCTTGGTGCGACGTGGCGAACGTGCTTCGGATTCAATTGGAAAGGCAGGACATCAAGTATTTTCCTTCGCTTCGGGAGTACTCTCAATATTTTGGAATCAACCGCACCCTGCTCGATAGCCTCAACAAAAAGATAATCATCATGCACCCGGGCCCCATCAACCGGGGCGTGGAACTCACCAGCGACGTGGCGGATTCGGAGCATTCCATCATTCTTCAACAGGTGGAAAATGGCGTGGCGGTGAGGATGGCGGTGTTGTTTTTGTTGGCAGCCAGAAAGTGAGCAAGAAATGTCATTTTTTTCAAAAATGACATTTCTGCAACTGCCTCCAATTTTTAGCCGAGCCTCATCTCGACGTACCTCGCTTTGAAACCTAAGTTTTCAAAAAAAGCGACCTCCTCTTTTCCCGGTTCCAATTGAAGTGCAAGTTCGCCGCCAGCATGTTCGGCAGCTTTCTGGATGAGCTTTTGAGGGATGCCGTTGTGCCGGTAACGTTTGTCAACGGCTAACATCGTGAGACGATGTTTGGCATTGCGATTTTCCATGCCGGTGTTGCTGACGACGAGCGCCCCGACGGTCTGGTCTTCTTCCTGAAAGGTCAGAATGAACCCGCCAAAAGAGGGTCTTTCTTTCACTGCGCACTCGATGGCTTCCAAAATCTCCTCGGTGGAGAAATGACCGTTTTCCACGTTCTGGCGCAGGAATTCCACCAGCTTCGCTTTCTCAAGATGCGTAATCCTCGTAAATGGATTGAAGTAGGACAGTTTAACCATAGCAAACCGCGTTTAGTCAAATCATTGGTTTTGGAATTGCTGAATGGGATAGCCTCAAAATCTGAATGGGATGGTAGCGGTTTGAAGTGCTTGGGAAGGGAAAATTAGCTGGGCGCAAGGCAGGCTAAAGGCAATATGTTTTCGTGTGGAAAAATGTTCGGCGACACCCGGTTTTTGCAGTCAGCGGGTTGTCGAAATGTAAAATTCGAGGCATTCCCGAACCAGTTTTTCTTCGCAAAACTGGTCAATCTGCGCCTCACCAATGGCAGGCAATAAGGTGAAATTGACCCGCCCGCCGATGTTTTTTTTGTCCATTTTCATCAGGTTGAGCAATTGCGGCAAATCGTTGGTTTTCAATAAATAAGGTGAAAAAAAATGCCTGAGAAAAGCAACGATTTTCTCCAATTCCGCTTCCGGCAAACCGGCCTGACGATGAGATAGCCAACTTTCGCAAATCATGCCCAAAGCAACTGCCTCGCCATGCGTCAATGGCTGTTCGCTTTGCAAGGAAAAACTCTCGACGGCATGCCCGACGGTGTGCCCAAAATTGAGCGCCTTACGGATGCCTTTTTCCAGTGGGTCGGTTTCCACGATGCTTTGTTTGACTTGAAGCGAAGTGGTCAGGCAGCTTTCCCAATTCACCTGTCGCAAGTCTGTGAGACTTTGCAAATCTTGCCAAAGAGCGGCATCGGCAATCAAAGCATGTTTGATGATTTCGGCGAAGCCGCTGCGCAACTCCCGCTCCGGCAGCGTCTTCAAAAAGGCAGGCTCGACCAGCACCGCCTTCGGGTTTTGAAAAACGCCAATGCTGTTTTTAACGAGGTTGAAATCAATGCCCAGCTTGCCGCCGATGGAGGCGTCCGCCTGCGCCAGCAGGGTGGTCGGCACTTGCACGAAGTCCATTCCCCGAAAATAAGTCGCTGCGCAAAACCCACCCAAATCGCCAACGACCCCGCCGCCGAGGTTAATCATCAGCGAGTGCCGGTCGAGGTACAGGCGCATCATTTCCTGCCAGACGAGGCGGCAGATGTCGAGGTTTTTGTGCATTTCTCCGGCGGGAATTTCAATCACATCGAATTCAAAATCAGCGTTTTGCGCCAGCAGCGGCAAGCAATGGCGGCGGGAATTTTCGTCGGCGAGCACGGCGATTTTCGTGTACTTGCCCTCGCTGGCGAGGCTGCGCAAGGGCTGTCCCAAGTCGCCGATGAAGATGGTGTAGTCATGTAGTTTAAGCGTTTGCATGACGGCAAGATTAGGCAATGGAAAAATCACCTGGCAGGTTTTCGAGGTAAAAAATAGTTTTGGGGTCAACATGAGCCATCTCCAATTTAGCTGTCTCGCCGAGTCGCTTTGAGCCGCTTTTGTCATCCTCGGAGAGGAACCGTCCACGTCTGGCTACGTCGCTTTTGTTATCT
>CAZHLB010001008.1:0-2569 GCA_964533005.1 uncultured Saprospiraceae bacterium | reverse complement strand
TATTAAAAAAAAAATAAAAATAAAAAACTTTTTTTTTTGTTTGTTTTTTTTTATAATATTTTTTTTAAATTTTTTAGAAAAAAACACCTCTCTCTTTATCTGATAACTCCGACCGGCATGCTCCGGTCAAATCTTCCCGTCAAAACCGGCGTCTGCGAGCCAGCCGTGTAGCTGCTCACCTTCGACTTGACAAAATCCGAAAGCTCCATGATGGACACGATTTTATCCCGGTTCGCATCCGCCTCGCCTTTCAAGCCACGCACCAAATAGTGGCTGAAAACGCCGGAACGCAAGCCGGAATCTTCCAAACTCACTTCCTGCCCTTTCGACGACATGAGCAGCGCCATGCCGCCGTTGCAATTTTCAAAGGCTTTGTAGTAGCGGTCGAGCATGGTCTCCACGTCCCGGCTGGCAATCAGGTCGTTTTCCGAGCGCATCCCCAGCAATGAACCGGAATGGCAGGCGTCGCCCAGCACGATTTTATGTTTCGCACGGCTCGCTTCGAGGATTTTGCGCACCTCGCTATGCGGCACTTTGTTTTTCACGCCATCAAAATCCACTGGGATAAACGAGCCTTCGATGCCGTGACCGGAGAAGTAAAAAAGCACCACGTCGTTCTCGTCCGCTTTGGCAAAAAGCGAGCGCATCGTCGAGAGGATATTGCTACCGGTGGCGTCTTCGTCCACGATGACCCGCACCTGGTTGTCAGGCAGAGCGCCGCCTTCGGGGCTTTTGAGGAAGGCGAAAAATTGATAAGCGTCGTCGTCCGTGTAGCGTAGGGAAGGCATGTGTGTGTAAGCTGCCACGCCCACGACCACTGCCCAAATGCGGATGGAAGAAAGCGAGACAGGCTTGGCAGTTGCGCCGCCGCCGGTGCTTGCCGTTGGCTCGCTTTCGTTCAAATCCACCTGCATTACATCCTCGCTCACATTGCTCGACTGCCCGTTTTTCGGCTTGCCGTTGACCCACTCGCCGACGGTTTTTTTGCCGGTGGTAAAGTAGAACGTGCCCATGCCGTGAAACCTGCCGTTCTGAAAGTCGCCTTCGTAGCGGTTGCCCGACTTGAAAGAATATTTTCCGTAGCCGTTGGGCTGGTTGTTTTGCCAGTTGCCGTCGTACTGGTCGCCGTTGGCGTAGGTCATCACGCCCTTGCCCTGGAAGTTGTTTTTGACAAAACTGCCGACGTACTCGTGCCCTTCGTTGAAAGTGTACTTTCCGTTTCCCTGCCGC
This sequence comes from uncultured Saprospiraceae bacterium, assembly GCA_964533005.1. Taxonomy (GTDB): domain Bacteria; phylum Bacteroidota; class Bacteroidia; order Chitinophagales; family Saprospiraceae; genus UBA6168. The sequence continues at coordinate 1,339 of CAZHLB010001008.1, read as the reverse complement.
CAGTTGTTTTCCCAACTGCCGAGGTATTTGTTGCCGTTTGCCAAGTAAAGAATGCCCTTGCCGTGCGGCTTTCCCTGCCGGAAATCGCCGACGTACTTGTTGCCATTCGGGTACTGGTACGTGCCGTATCCATTGTTGCAATCGCCTTTGAGGCAGTCAGAAGAGGGTGAGAGGGTGAGAGAATGAGAGCGTGAGACCGGGGCGAAAATCACCTGATTTTCCGCCGGGTTTTCAGCCCTCAAATGCAGCGCAGGAAGACCAGCGAGCGCAGCGCCGAGCAAAAAAATTGAATACTTCATCGTTCCGGGTTTAAAAGAAGTTAGGAAATAAGGAGATTATCAAAAGCGTAAGCGTGTTTGCATGCGGCAGCGGTTAAGTTTTTGTCGCCCCGTGCCGCCGAACTCCAGTTCGGCGGCGTGACACTCCGCCAAACTGGAGTTTGGCGGCACGGGGTACACCTAAGTTTTTGTTGACCTTGATGTTAGCTGAAGTAGAAAAACCAGTTTAGTTAAGCTTGATTTCGCTGATGAAGGTTTGTTTGCGAAAGCTGGTCAGGGTATAGCTTGAGACGGAGAAGGTTTTTTTGGGAAAAAGTTGTTGCCTAAACGACCCGCAAACCGGGAAGTATTATCCCTAATTGAGATTTTAGAGAAATTTTTACGCTCGCAGGGTTTGCTAATTTTGCGCCGCTTGGCGCTCAAACCGCTTGTCTGCTTGCATTTTCAGGCGGCGGCTGAACGGCGAGCCGTTAAAAATCTTGACAGTCATGCTTAAAAATTTCATCTACCTGGGCGCTTTCGCCCTCTTTTTCATCGCCTGCCAAAACCCGCCTGCCGACACGACCGAAGCCACCGGTCAGCCACAATCTTTCGGCAAACTCATCTCCGCCGACAACGCCGTGACGTTCGCAGAGCTTGCGCCGAAACTGGCTGGCGTTGACTCCATGCAAGTCAAAGTCAAAGGCACCGTCCAGGAAGTTTGCCAGAAAAAAGGCTGCTGGATGACGCTGAACGACGCCCAGGCTTCGCAGGAATTGTTCGTCCAGTTCAAAGACTACGGCTTTTTCATGCCGAAAGACATTCACGGGCGGGAGGTCATCATTGATGGCATCGCCTACCGGGAAGTGACTTCGGTGGCAGATTTGAAGCACTACGCCGAGGACGAAGGCTTGTCGAAGGAAGTGATTGACACCATCGTCACGCCGAAAGAGGAGTTGAAATTTATGGCGAATGGGGTGTTGTTGCTGCCTACCCCTTCTGGCAAATAGGTTTTCTTAGCAATCCCTCAAGATGCTCTACGACTGATTAAATGATTGATGATTACATGATTACATGATTGT
>CAZHLB010001007.1:0-2574 GCA_964533005.1 uncultured Saprospiraceae bacterium | reverse complement strand
AAATTTTTCAACCGAAACATCCAAATCGCACCTGTCAGCTTTAACCCTACATATCACTCGAACCATCGGTTGTTCCACCAAAGCAATTCATTTTCTTCCCGGTACAAATCAACTTCTTTTGGTTTTATGAGCAATTCATCCACCTGGATGAGTTTGTCGTCGGCATCGTCCAATTGGAAGGTGACGATGAGTTTGCTGGTGGGCGAAGTGATTTGAAATGGGCAATCCGCCAGCACCCAGCCTCGTGGGTCGTATTCAACTGCCTGATGCCCAGGCATGTATGCCTTCTCCTGCAATTTTCGCCCCTTCTCATCCTCCTCCCGGATGCGGATGAGCGTCTGGCTGAAACGGTCTTCATTCACAAAAAACCAGGCGAGCACGTGCCATCGGTTGCCCGCTTTTGCCTGCGGCAAACTACCGGAAAAGAGGGTGTTCAGGTCGCCAGCTTTGCCTTGCCAAGCGCCATTTCCGAGGCAGACATTTTCAGCAGCAGATTGATTGTCAAAGTTTTGAAAGACAAAATTCTCCACGCTGTCTGTTGAAAGGAAGCCGCTGACCCGGTGCAATTTTTTGGCTTTTTTGGCTTCCAACACTTCCACCTTGCGCTGCTCGATGCGCCGCTGGAATGCCGCCAAATCTATTTCATAAAAACTCCACCGCTCCGTTTCGTGCAGCAGGTGAGCTTCCTGGCGCAAGTGCCCGTAGCGTTTTTCATCGTCTTCTGAAAAGGGCTTGCTCCAAAGCAGCAACAGCGGTTTGTCGTTTGGATAATCTTCAAAAACCGCAGGCATCCGGTACGGCTGATTGACCAATTGCAACTGCCGGAAAGCCTGCTGCCTGCTCGACCGGGTGAGCATCGCCCCGGTGACCGGCAAACCCGTTTGCGCACCCAAAATCAGCGATTGCTGAATAGAAGTTTGCCCGCCGGGAGCGCCGAAGTTGTTCGAGCCTACATTATAATATGGTATCGGAATGATTGCCTGGTACTTGCTGAAATCCAGGTCGAGCTGGTCGGTGAAACGTTTGCCGGGCATCAATTCAGGTACTTGTTCGTAGCCGTGAAACATGAACTGGTTGTTCGTAAACACCCAGGCTTCGTAAGTCAATGCGCTGAGAATCAAGCCGAAACAAAGGATTTTCGCAGCTTTTCGCCGCCAGGCGGAAAGCAGATGAAAGAGACCTGCTAATGCGACCACGTTTATCACGAAGTAAAAAACCCAGGCAAAACGACCCGTTGAACGAAACTGTCGTAGCATTCCCGCATGGTCGAGCCAACCTTCCAAGCCGGGTATGACGAATGGAAAACTGCAAGCCAACAGCAGCAAAACGATGCCGGCGCCGAGCAAAGGATAAAAAAAACGCCGCTCGTCCGGCTCAAAAAAACCGAGCAGATTTTTCTGAAACCGGCTGAACAACCACCGGAAAACAGCGACCAAAATGAACACGTCCGCAACGATTCCGATGTAAGCCCAGCCTTCGAACGACACTCTTTCAAACCTCACCCAGTGGTCGTTTATCCATTTATAGAGCGGAAATTCAAGCGAGGCGAAAACGCTTTCCGGCTGCGCCATGTAGTTGAGGAAGCCCCAGGGCTTCGGGCTGCGGTCGGTCACCGGGTCGTTCAATATCAGCCAGAAAAGGAAGAAGGCGAGGGGGAGCAGAACCATCAAAAAATAGTGTGGCGCCAAAAGCTGACACCTGGAAATCAGGCTTTTCGGGAGAAAAAAAATGGAATTTTTTTTCTCCCGAAAAGCCTGATTTCCAGGTGTCAGCTTTTTCTCTTCTGGCTGAAAAAGAGCGAAAAACAAATACCCGGTGATAGTCAAAACCGTCATGGCAAAAAAGTAAAAATGCAGCATCGAAGCCACGAAAACCACCAATCCCAAAAACCCGCTGACCTTCCAGGAAGGCTTTTGATGAAATTTCAAAAGCCCCCAAATCACCGCCGGAATCACAAACGGAGGAGCCAAACCCAGATGCGGAACAAACCTTAAATTTTGCGGAGCAAGAAATGTCAACCCGATGGCAACCGGCACGGAGTACCAAACCGGCAGTCGCAATCCCCTGAAAATCAAGTACAAAAAAACTGCGCAGAGCAAAATGGACAACAAAATGAGCAGGTGCGTGATGCCATAAATATAGTCGGGTAGGGTAGGGAAAAGTGGCGTGAGCCACTTTAGCAAAATCGCCAACCCTGGCAGTTCGGTGGCGGCGACGATGTGTTCTTTGTAGGGATAATTCATGCCCTCAAACCAGGTGGCGCTCGACCCAAAACGGGCGTGCCAGATGGCGTTGAGGTAGGTTTTGATGCCGTCCCGATAACATTCCATGCAGATTGGCTCGGCGAGGTGAGCCAAAAGTTTTTGGTAGCGCAAGGCAATCAAACCGGCGGTTGCAAGGATGGTTAGCAGCAAGCCGTGCCGGGAAAAAAGGCGGAGTGGTTTAGTCATTTCGATTGGTTTGGCAGGCGGCAAAAGTAGGATTGGAATTTTTATTCAAGCCTAAAGCTGACAGGTGGAAAATGCTTGATTTTGCTGGAAAAAATTTCTGAAAGAAATTTTTTCCAGCAAAATC
>CAZHLB010001006.1:0-2575 GCA_964533005.1 uncultured Saprospiraceae bacterium | reverse complement strand
GTCGGCGTCGCCAGCGTCGGCAACGACCCCACCTGGCACGACCAGGGCGACCAACGTTTTCAAAACTACTGGCAAACCTATTCCTTCGGCAACCTGGGCGAAACGGCGAAGACCCGCAAGGCAATTCTGGAGCGCCTGTTGCCCAAACTGAAAATTGCCAAAGTCGCCGAATTGAGGGATAAGTTTCTGGTAATCAAAGGCAAACGCCGCACCTACAAAATTCACATCGGCTCGACAAACATCCTCATGGAGCCAAACGACCAGTATCTCTGCATCGTGGAAAAGCGAGGGGGAACGGAGATGCCGGGCGGCGTTTTCCTACCCTTCGAAGGCGACCACGGGCTGGCGGTTTTGTTGAGCAAAGCCTTCCTGTTGGCGGACGACGATAAAATCACCGACCCGACCATCCTCAGCCAGTTGAAAAGATAGTGAGGTATGAGGTATGTCATGAGCGAAAATATCTCATACCTCATACCTCATACCTCTTATTTTTCGCCCATGAACCACCGCCTTTCCTTCGCCGCCTGGCTCGCCTGCGCACTGATTTTGTTCGGCGTCACCCTCGCCAGCCCTCGCTTTTTGCGACCCGCCACCGAAGCGACGCTCGCCTGGGACGTCAGCGGCTACTACCTATACCTGCCTGCGATTTTCATTTACAAGGATTTGAAACAGGTGAAATTCCTGCCCGGCATCCTCGAAAAATACACGCCGAGTTTTGCGCCTGACCAAGCCTATCCTTGCGCCGCCGGTGGCAATCAGGTGATGAAATACCCGGCGGGCATGGCGGTGCTGTACCTGCCGTTTTTCCTGCTCGCCCATTTGTTGGCGAGTGTTTTGGGCTACCCGGCGGATGGATTTTCATTGCCGTACCAGGTATGTATTCACTTGGGCAGCGTGTTGGTGGCGGTGCTGGGACTTTGGTTTTTGCGGAAAAACCTGCTGCATTTTTTCAGCGACCGGACGGCGGGCATCGTGCTGGCGCTGGTTGCTTTGGGCACGAACTTCTTTAACTACGCCACTTTTGACGCTGCCATGCCGCATGTTTACCTGTTTGCATTGCTGGCGTTGCTCATTCATTTTACCATCAGGATTCATGCGGGGCAGAAAGGAGACACCTCGAAATCAGGCTTTTTGGAAGAAAAAAAATTTCATTTTTTTTCTTCCAAAAAGCCTGATTTCGAGGTGTCTCCTTTGGGCTGGGGCAACTTCCTCGGCATCGGTTTTTGCATTGGAATGGCGGCGCTCGTGCGCCCGACGGAGGTGATTTTTGCACTCGTCCCGCTGCTTTGGAACGTGACTGACTGGCAGGCGAAATGGCGTTTGCTGGCGCAAAACCTGCCTAAAATCGCAGCGGCGGCGCTCCTCGTAGGCTCGATTGGCTTCCTCCAGCTTGCCTACTGGAAATTCGCCTGCAATTCCTGGCTCGTATACAGCTACCAAGACCAGGGCTTCAATTTCGCCCACCCGCACGTCTTGGACGTGCTTTTTTCCTACCGAAAAGGCTGGTTCGTTTACACGCCGCTGATGCTCTTTGCGGTTGCGGGTTTTTTCTTTTTGGCAAAAAATCAGCGCCGCCTGCTGGCGCCAGTGCTTGCGTTTTTCCTTGTAACTCTTTGGATTGTAAGTGCCTGGGACATTTGGTGGTACGCCGGGGCATTCAGTCAGCGGGCGATGGTTCAGTCGTATCCGTTGCTGGCTTTTCCGCTGGCGGCGCTGGTCGGTTGGGTGTTTGAACGAGGAACGACCTTTCCGAAAGTTTGGAACTTTCGGAAAGGTGGGTACTTGCCAAAAGCCATTTTTTCAATCCTGTTTGCCGCTTTCGCGGCCCTCAATCTTTTCCAGACCTGGCAAGCCCACGACGGCGGCATGTTCGAGACGGAAGCAATGAACCGGGCTTATTTCTGGCGCATTTTCGGCAAGACAAAAAACGACCCCTTCGACCGCCTGCTGCTCGACTCGAAGGAGGGTTTTTTCGGAGAAAAGAAGAACGAGCAACCGCTCTACGCTACTGATTTCGAGGCATTTGCAGATACGGCTGGCGTGAGCAACCAAGCCGCCCGCTCCGGCAAATTTTCCTGGTTCGTTGACCCGGCGCACCCGTTTTCACCGGCAGTAGATTTGCCAAAATCGGAAGCCATGCAACCGAGAAATTGGCTGCACGTCAGCGGCTGGTTTTTCTCGCCGCAACTCGAATACGAGCCGTGGTGGATGCCGCAATTGGTCGTGCGTTTTGAAAAAAACGGGCAAGTCGTGCGGGAGCGAGCCATCCGCCCGATGCGGGTGATGCAGCCGAATCAATGGCAGGAAGTGAGCATGAACATTCGCTTTCCGAGGAAGGACTTCGACAATGTGAAGATTTTTCTTTGGAATGTGCGGGACAGGGTGGCGATGTATGCGGATGATTTGAAGGTGGAGACTTTTCAGGAATGACAGCCCTTTTCTCTATGGTTTTTTTTTGATTGACGATTGACGATTACATGATTGTTGATTGTTGATGGAATGGAGGATGGCAGGATGTGCGATGTCCCATGCTGCCATCCGCCATTCCATACACAATCAACAATCATGTAATCGT
>CAZHLB010001005.1:0-2581 GCA_964533005.1 uncultured Saprospiraceae bacterium | reverse complement strand
ATTGTTGCCGTTGGCAATCAACATGCCACCGCTGCCGCCCCCGCCGGGCCCAAAACAACGGCTCGGTTCGTTCACCACATCGCCGCCGTTGCCGCCTTTTGCCTCTGCGAGCAAGTCGCCTTGCACGTTTTCCGCCTGCAAAAAAATGCTGCCGCCCGCCCCGCCGCCGCCTGCGCCGTCGCCGATTGCAAGGGTAGGGGAGACCCCGTTTGCTAAAATCGCTTGCCCGTTTGCCTCGATATTTTTTGCCAAAAGCAAGATGATGCCGCCGCCGTTGCAGCCTGCGCTGCCTGCGCCGTCGTCGTCAACGTGCCCAGCTCCTCCGCCTCCGCCCAGGAAAATTCTGCCGGGCAAATCGGGCAAAGCCTTGCCGCCTCTGCCAGGATAGTCGCCGGTGCAGCCGAAGGTGGATGAGCCTTTTTGTTTGCCGCCGATGCCCCCAGCCCCTGAAGGGGAGCCGCCACCGCCGCCGCCGCTGTTGTGGTCGTTTCCGCCGCCGCCGCCGTTGGCTTGAGCGCCCCTGCCATGTTCTTTGCCGGGAAGAAATGCGGCGACGCCTTCGCCTTTTGGCGAACCTCGCCAGTTGGTGGGCGAGTAGAAATAATCGTCGGCATTGCTCAAAAAGCTGCAATCGCTGGTGACGACGCTGATGTTGCCGCCTCGAAAACCTTTGCCGGAAACATCGAGTGGCGCTTCCAAAGTCAGCGTGTTTTCTACCTCGATTGCCAGGACGCCGCCAGTCGAGCCATTCCAGGGAGCAGCCGTGAGCGTGTCGGTCACGACGGCATCGGTGAATTTTGGCAGCGAAACCAACTGCACCGAGCCGCTTGCATCGAAGTTTTCCGAGACCACATTTTTCAGCCAAAGCTGTGAGCCGCTCACGTTTTTGACTTCATTTCGCTCAAAAACGCCTGCGCCGCCCAGGTCTTCGATGTTGCCAAAATTGCCGGAATTGGAGGCATTGATGGTTGCGCCCTTCATCTGGATTAGCACGACCGGGTCGCCTTCGGCAAATTGGCTGGCGCTGCCGGAAAGCGTCAACTTTCCTTCGCAGGCATTGATTTCCAAGACTTTAGCGTATTGATTGATGACCCCGGAGATGGGCGTTTGGGAAAAAACCGGAAAGGAGAGCAGTAAAATTGCCAGTGTTTGGGATACTTTCATTGCCTTATGTTTAGTGAAACGATTGGAGGTAAAATCGAAAATTGAAAGCCAAAATTGGTGGGAAGCAAAAAATTTTACCTTTGCGCCCGCTCAATCCCACCGCCTGCTCGACAGGGTAAGTGGGGATGGTTAAATCCGATTGTTAATTGATAATGGTTAATTGGTGATGGTTAGCTTACCCGCAAGCAATCAACAATTAACAATCAACAATTAGCAATCATCTACCTTTAAAAAATGGCAGTTAAAATCAGATTGCAAAGAAAGGGCAAAAAAAAGCAACCCTTTTATCACATCGTCATCGCTGACAGCCGCTCTCCTCGGGACGGACGTTTCATTGAAAAAATCGGCACGTACAACCCGCTGACCAAGCCCGCCACCATCGAACTCGACAGGGACAAGGCTTACGACTGGCTGCAAAAAGGCGCTCAACCGACTGATACTGTGCGTGCTATGCTTCGTTTCAAAGGCGTGATGCTGCGCAAGCACCTGGAGAACGGCGTGAAAAAAGGCGCTCTGACCCAGGAACAAGCTGATACGAAATTCCAGGATTGGTTGACGACAAAAGAAGCCCGCATCGCCGACCGTGCTGCGAAATACCTGGCTGAAAAACGTGCGAATCAGGCGAAAGTCGCCGGTTTGGATGCTGCACCGGCTGCGAAAGCAGTGCCGAAAGTGGTGGTTGCTGCACCCGTTGCCACTGAAGCCGCTCAGGAAGAAGAATAGTCGCCGACAGGCTGCTGGAAATAAAAAAGCCCGCATCGAGCAATCGGTGCGGGCTTTTTTGTTAGTACGGAGAGCGGTGGTTTTGGAAACGGGCTATTTCAATCTGTACAGCTTCACAATTCGCTCTTTCCCTTCCTCATTCATTTTCAGTTCCATTGAATCCTTTGTGAGCGCCATGATTTTCACGGCTTTTTCAGATGAAGCTTCATTGATGGTATCCAGCGTGTAAAGCAAATTTCCCCGGACGGAAAAAGTGCCGGCTTCCCGGTAGTTCAAAGTGCTGGTGTAGTTATAATGACCGCCTGGCAAAAACTCGAAACCAATGGCGTTGACCTCCACCGGCAAAGGCATGGCATCTTCTAAAACCTGGCTGGCTTGCCACTTGCCGGTGAGTTTTTTTTCCTGCCATTCGTTGCAGGCGGACAGGGAGATGGTCAAAAGAAAAAACAGGCTTAAACTTTTCATGCTGCTCGAATTCCGGGCGCTGGTTGATGTGTGTTGATGAAGGTTGATGAAGTTGATTTTGCGCCAATCGATGCGGCAAAAGTAGGTCTTGAAAAGAGCATGATGTTGCCGGTAAAAAATAGATTAGCAATATCTTAACCGGGGAAGGAAAGAGCAATTTTCATTCAGGTAAAGGTCTCCGATTAGCTTTGGATTACGAGCGGCGGGGTTTTGAAACCCCGCATCCCGA
>CAZHLB010001004.1:0-2582 GCA_964533005.1 uncultured Saprospiraceae bacterium | reverse complement strand
TCCGGGTAGTGCATAATCTTCAACCCCGGCGCTTTCAAAGCCTCCAAACCCGATGCGGTGGGCTGCCCGATGAAGCCGTTGCCCATGCGGTTAAAAAACAAGCCGCCACTCGGGTCATTGTAAATATCGAGTTCGATGCTGCGAATGCCAAAGCGGTCAAATTGCTCCTCCAGCGGCAGGTGCGAGTAGTCCCATTCCTTCGGATTGAAGTCGGCGGGCAGCGGCACGGGCGGGTTGGCGAGCAGGGCGGTCAAACCGGCAGACATCGGTTTGCGGTAGCTATTGTGGCTGCCCAAAACTTGTAACTGGTTGATTTTTAGCTGGTTGATTTGCTCTTCGCAAGAATTGGCTTTGCCCAATCGAGCGCAAGAGCGGTTGCTTCCAAAGAAAATGAGAGCGATAAGCAGTGATTGGATTGTCATTTGAAATTAGTTGAGAAGGTTGAGGAGGTTTAGATGGTTTAAGCTAAACCATCTAAACCTCCTCAACCTTCTCAACCCAATTCTGTCAAGCCTCTCCGGCGGCATTGGTGCTCGCCTGCGGCTTATTTTTGAAAAAGCTAAAAAGCTTTCCGATGCCTTCCCCCTTGCCATTATTCCGCTCGGCTTCCTGTTGAAAACGCAGCGAATTTTCAAGTCCTAAAAACTCCACGATGCGCTGCGTAACTTCTTTAGCCAGAGCGCCTTGCGTAGCAAAAAGCCTCCCCACCTTCACGTCGAAAGCGCCCGACCAAACCTGGTAGCCGTCGCTGCAATCAATCAACTGGGTGGTCACCCTGGCGAGGTCGCCGTCCCGCCGCACCGAGCCTTCGAGCAGGATGGTCACGTTGAGTTCCGAAGCGATTTTTTGCACGACGCCATCCTGTCCTTTGAAGCTGAAGCAGGAAGTTCGGGACGCCACGCTCAAGCCCCGGATGCCCGACAGGGTGTGCAAAAGTTCCTCCGTCAGCCCGTCGCTGAAGGTTTGGCTGGCTTCGTCGCCGGCGGTTTTGAAAGGAAGGATGCCGATGCTGTGGTGGGCATTTTTGCCTTTGCCCTGCATTTCCCAGGGGTTGGGCAGCTTCAAACCTTTGGCGGAGAGGGCAAAAATTTCCACCTCCCGGTTCACATTTTTCAGGTCGTAGTAGCCCAGCGACAGCGCCTGGATGGAGGTCTGATTTTTTACTTCACTGTACACTTTGTCGGAAATCAGCACCGAGCCGGGCGTGGCAAAACTCTCGATGCGGGAGGCGATATTGACGCTGCTGCCGTAGATATTTTGCCCGTAAAACACCACTTCGCCCAGGTGAATGCCGATGCGGACAAGCACCTGCGGCGCTTTTTGCAGGTTTTGCTGGATGAGAATGGCGCACCGCACGGCGTCTATTGCGCTGCGGAAAATGCTCAAACTTCCGTCCCCGGCATATTGCAAAAGCTGCCCGTGATGCTCCGGTACTAACTGCTGCACCACGCTTCGCAGCCGCTCACCAAGCAGGATGGTGGTCTTTTCGTCTTCACTCATCATTTTGGTGAAGCCCACCATGTCGGCGAACATGATGGCGGCGAGGCTGCGGTTTTTTTGATTTGTTTTCATTGGAAGGACTGAGGAAATACAGGATTTATCTGCGCAGCAAAGGTGTGGCTGGCGACTGCGAAATGGGCTGGACTATTGTTCCAAAGTTCTTGATTATTGTTCGGAATGACCAAAGTGAGCGGGTAACTGGCAGTCTAAAGCCACCTCTCAATACATTCTGCTCGTTTGGAAATTCAGGCAGGCAGTATAGCTTCGCCCATCATATTTTGAACAAAACTGCAAACACGTCATGGCTAAAATCACCGCCGCAAAACAGGGCAACCCTGCCCAAACAGAAGGGAACAAATACGACAAGATTATCAAAGAAAACCTCCAGGCGCTTCTGCCTGCCCTCATTCGCAAAGTGCTGAAAACCAAAGTGCGCCGAATGGAAAACTTGCCCGCAATCCGGGTGCAAACCACCAAAGAGGCGGAGCCGGATTTCCTGAAAAAAGTATTCACCGACGAGCACCCGGAAGGCTTTATCCTGCAAATCGAGATGGAAGCCAAAGACGAGAAAGACGCAGACGCCAAAATGCTGTATTACGTGGCGGCGGAATACCTGAAATTCATGCTGCCCGTTGACCTGCGCATGATTTATATGCTGAAAGGCAAGCCCAAAAACATCACCGGCGAGGTCGGTTTTTTCGGGCTAAAACTCACCTATCCCATTTATCGTTTAGATGAAATCAGCTACCGGACGTTCATTTCCTCTCGTATTCCGGCGGAAGTGGTGTTGAGCATTCTGGCTGACCCGGAAGAGAAAAGCGGCGAAGAAATCCTTCAGCTCATTCTCGGAAGGTTGGTCGCATTGCGAGGCAAATCACGTTCTTTGTGGAAGTTTATCAACCAATTGAAAGTCTTGTCCTTGCTGCGTAACTTGCACGACGAGACTTTAAAAACCGTAAAGCATATGGTCATTTCAGAAGAATTCGTAAAAGCTATTCAGAAGGACGACGTGTTCCTGCTCGGCGAGGAAAAAGGTATCGCCAAAGGCATCGAACAAGGCATCGAACAAGGCATCGAAGAAG
>CAZHLB010001003.1:0-2586 GCA_964533005.1 uncultured Saprospiraceae bacterium | reverse complement strand
TGCTGAACGTGCCTGCCTCTGTTTTGCCCGAAGCCCATTCATCGAGTGAAGTTTATGGCGAAACGACTGCCGACCTTTTTGGAGCGCCCATCCCAATCGCAGGCATTGCTGGCGACCAGCAAGCGGCGCTTTTCGGGCAGGCATGTCTTGAGCCGGGCATGGCAAAAAATACTTACGGCACTGGCTGTTTCATGCTGATGAATACTGGAACTGAGCCAATCACCTCAAAAGCAGGTTTGTTGACGACCATCGCTTGGGGCTTGAATGGAAAGGTTTTCTACGCTCTGGAAGGCAGCGTTTTCATCGCAGGCGCTGCCATTCAATGGCTGCGGGATGGGTTGAAATTGATTGAAGAGGCGAAAGACAGCGAGTATTTTGCTTTGAAAGAGCCTGATTCAGCAGGGGTTTACGTGGTTCCGGCGTTTGCGGGGCTAGGTGCACCTTATTGGGACATGTACGCCAGGGGTGCAATTTTTGGCTTGACCAGGGGAACAAAAAAGGCGCACATCGTCCGGGCAACTTTGGAATCAATGGCTTACCAAACAAAGGATGTCCTCTCAGCCATGGAAAAAGATTCTGGCGTGGCGTTGAAAGCCTTGCGGGTGGACGGGGGCGCCTGCGCCAACAATTTACTGATGCAATTTCAGGCAGACATGCTTGGCGTTCCGGTGGAGAGACCAAAAATCATTGAAACGACCGCCTTGGGCGCAGCCTACCTCGCTGGTTTGGCAACGGGTTTTTGGAGTCAAAATGAAATCACCTCCAACTGGCAACTCGACCAGGCATTCTCACCCAAAATGCAGGAAACAGAGCGGGAAAAGCGGTACAAAGGCTGGCAAAAGGCAGTGCAACGAACAATGCGGTGGGAGGAGTAGTCAGACGTTAACAGTACCTTAGTAAAAAAATAAAATTTTGCCAATTTCGATAATGATTGGACACATTGTCGTCAATCAATAACATTCCAAGAATAAACACCATCCTATTTGCGTTTTTTTTGAAACAAAACACAAAGCTTGAATTTTAAGGTATTTTATACACCAAGCAGAATGGCATAAATTTGCCCTGCCTTCCGAAAAACACAATTTCCTTTCAGCACTAATCAAAAATTTAAAATCGTCATGCAGCACAAATCTTACTTTTTAAGTCTTGCCTTACTTTTCATTTCCATCGGTTTTGCTTCGGCTCAAACCTCCGCTTCCACTTCTGATTTTCCCGACGGCTTGAATTCTGAACTGAAAGAATTGAACAGCGAGAACTGGACGTTCTATCTGGACGAGGAAAACAAAGTCTATTATATTGATTTTGAGATGTTTAACGTCAATTTGAACGACATTCAAATCAAAGACGAGAGCGGTGAAGTGGTGATGAAGGACAACTTGTGGGATTTGCCTGTCAATACGATTTATGAGCTGGATTTGAAGAAATTCAAACCAGGTAGATACGATGTAGAACTTAGGACTTACACAGGCATTATTCGTAAAAATGTAGTCGTAAGTGAATGATAATCAGTTTATTTTTGAAACAAAAAAGGCTGGTCGGCACCGACCAGCCTTTTTTTGTTTCCAGAACAAAGCAGGGTAGGGGAGTCGTACTTTTTTTATCCCTCGAAATGCAGAGATACTGTAATCGTTCTGGAAAGGACTTTTTCTATCACACTGGATTCCTCCAGGTTTTCATCGAAAATCAGAATGTTGTTTAAGCCGTGTGAAAATTTCAATTCCGGTGAAAAGATGAAGTAAGGGAGGAAGAATTGCACACCTGCGCCAACTTCAAAGGCGAAATCATTCGGAGCAATTTTCACCAACGTTTCCGCTGTTCTGGAACGTGAGTCGCTCGCCACATCGAAAGAATATTTTACCCCTGCAATCACGAATAGCCGCATGTCATGGAAAGGAACAGACTTGTACCGGGCATGAAAAGGCATTTCCACAAAAACCGACTCAACCCTTCTTGTTGTAAACGGGCGGCGGTCATCTGTGGGTGTTGCGTAGTTAATGTTCCTTTCTGCGAAGGAAAGGGTAGGCAAAAAACGGATGTCGAAAGACTCTCCAATTTTTAAATTAGTGACTATGCCGAGGTTAAACCCGGGGCCCGTCACCGATTCCACCCGGCTGATGCTATCGTTCAGAATGAAATTCTTGGATTGAAAAACTTTGAAATTAGAGGAGTTGTAGGCAAGAGTAATTCCGAAATAGTAGGGCTTCTGGTTAAAATCAAGGAAGTTGTAGTTGCCCCTGGCTGTTTGCGCTTGTGAATTTTTCAGGCAAGCCAGGAAGGTTATCCCGCAAATTACCAAAAGCCGAAGTTGCTGTCGAGTCATAAAAATCAACTGTTTTTCTTCTCGGCAAAGTACACGGTACTGATGCCAAGTGTTAAAGAATGATTCGCAATAGATTGAAATCCAATGCTTTCAAGCAGGTTTACAAATTTCTCTCCATCCGGAAATGCCTGGACAGATTCATAAAGGTAGCTGTAAGCCTTCCGGTCTTTGGAGGTCAGCCTTCCGATGACAGGCAGGATAGTGCTGAAGTAAAAGTTGAACAATTGTTTGAAAGGGAAGACCGTAGGTTTTGAAAATTCAAGCAC
>CAZHLB010001002.1:0-2590 GCA_964533005.1 uncultured Saprospiraceae bacterium | reverse complement strand
AAAGTCACGACCTGACGACAGGAAAACTCATCACCGAAAAGAAGAATTCATCGAAAGCCTGACGCACGACGCTATTATTATTCAAATCCCGGCTCTCAAGGGCAAACGGCAAACCGAGTTGCTGCAATTGCTTGCCGTTTTCGACCAGAAAAATGCCGAAAATAACCATCATATCCTCAACTTGTTGGAGGAAAACATTCCTGAAAAATACCGCCCCATCATCCGCCGGTTGCAAAAAGCAATCGCCGAAAAGAAGGTAAGAGATACGATGACGGCAGAAGATGACATCCTTGAAGACTTTCAAATGATGGAGAGACTGGTGGCTGATAGAGATAAGACTATTGAAGAAAAAGACAAGGCGCTCGAAGAAAATGCCAAGATGCTTGAAGCAAAAGACCAGGCACTCGAAGCAAAAGACCAGGAAATCGAACGCCTGAAAAAACTCCTCGAAAAATAACCTCGAAACCTGTATTCCCTGTCGCCAAAACGCAGCAGGCAGCAGTTTCAAAAAATAAAATGAGTAATATAGTAGCTATAGTTGGTCGCCCGAACGTGGGCAAATCCACCCTTTTCAACCGCCTCATCGAGCGGCAACAAGCCATCGTCCACGACACGAGCGGCGTCACCCGTGACCGGCAATACGGTACTTGCGAGTGGAACGGCAAAATTTTCACGGTCGTGGACACCGGCGGTTTTGTCGCAAGCTCGGATGATGTTTTCGAGTCTGCCATTCGCTCGCAGGTGAAAATTGCGGTGCAGGAAGCTGACGTCATTCTTTTCATGGTGGACGTGACCACCGGCATCACCGACCTCGACGAAGACGTGGGCAAACTGCTCCGCCGCTCCGACAAACCAGTGCTGTTGGCAGTGAACAAGGTGGACAACCAAGCCCGCTATCTCGATGCCAATGAATTTTACAGCCTCGGTTTCGAGGAAAATCATTTCCTCTCCTCGATGACCGGCAGCGGCACCGGCGAGTTGCTCGACGCCGTCGCCGAGCATATTTCCGAAGAAAAAGAAGACGAAAGCGACCTGCCTAAATTCGCCATCGTCGGGCAACCCAACGTCGGCAAGTCGTCGCTGGTCAATGCCCTGCTTGGCGAAGAGCGCAACATCGTCACCGAAATCGCAGGCACGACGAGGGATTCCATTCACACCCGCTACTCGAAATTTGGCAAGGAATTTCTGTTGATTGACACCGCCGGCATTCGGAAAAAAGCAAAAGTGCATGAGAACCTGGAGTTCTATTCCGTGATGCGAGCCATCGCCAGTATAGAAGAAGCCGACGTTTGCATATTGATGCTTGGCGCAGAGGAAGGCATCGAAGCCCAAGACCTTTCCATTTTTGGCTTGGCGCAAAAGCGGCACAAAGGCATCGTCCTGCTCGTGAACAAATGGGATTTGTTGGAAAAAGAAACCAATACCGCCCGTGATTATGAGTTAGAAATCAAGCGCCGCATCGCTCCTTTCAACGACGTGCCGGTGATTTTTACCTCGGTCATGGAAAAGCAGCGCATTTTCAAGGCGGTTGAAGTGGCTTTGGAAGTTTATGAAAACCGCAGCCGTAAAATCAAAACCTCCCACCTCAACGACGTGATGCAACCTGTAATCGAGCGGAATCCCCCTCCCTCGCACCGGGGAAAATTCATCAATATCAAATACATGACGCAATTGCCGACGCCCTATCCGGCATTTGTTTTTTACTGCAACCACCCGAAACACGTCAAGGATAGCTACCGCAATTTTTTGGAGAATAAATTGCGGGAGCATTTCCAGTTTACCGGCTCGCCGATAACTATATTTTTCAGGGAGAAATGATATTTTTTGAATTAGGATGAGTGGGATATTCAAGGATATTAAGGATTGAGACGCCCGTCCCAATCCTTAATATCTTTGAATATCCCACTCATCCTAATTCAACCTATTGTTATGCCTTTTCACACGACGGAATTTCCCGGCTTGCAAATCTTCGAGCCAAAAGTTTTCGAGGATGACCGGGGCTACTTTTTTGAAAGTTATAACGAGAATACTTTCGCTCAAGCAGGCATCGATGCCCGTTTTGTGCAGGATAATCAAGCCTTTTCCACCTTCGGAATTTTGCGGGGATTGCACTACCAGGTCGAACCATTTGCCCAGGCGAAATTGGTGCGGGTGCTGCAAGGCGAAGTGCTCGATATGGCAGTGGATATTCGGGAAGATTCGCCCACTTATGGCAAATGGTACGCCGTGCGTTTGAGTGCAGAAAACAAGCGGCAGCTATTTGTGCCAAAAGGTTTCGCACATGGATATCTGGTGCTTTCCGAGACGGCGGAGTTTTTTTACAAGTGCGATAATTTTTATTCAAAAGAGCACGAAGGCGGCATCCGTTTCGATTGCCCGAACCTGAACATTGATTGGGAAATTGACGTAGAAAAACTCATTGTTGCCGAGCGAGACCGGAATTTTCCGGTTTTTAGGCAGCACAGGAAGTAATTGATTAGCGATATAACGAAGCACGTTCCGCCTTATTAGTGAAAATTCGTCCATTCGTTTGAATTCGTGGTAGGACACGAGACGAATTCACACGATTGTGCGAATTTTGAGTAATCCG
>CAZHLB010001001.1:1527-2590 GCA_964533005.1 uncultured Saprospiraceae bacterium | reverse complement strand
AAACCCAAACGGGGGGGGTGTTTTTTTCCTGCGAAAAAAACCAAACCGCCCCTTTTCGTTTTCCACCTGTCAGCTTTTGGTCAAGGTTTGACCGCTCGTTTCTTCGCCTTTTGCATCATGTTCGGCTCCTTCTCCACCTCGTGCGCTTTATAGACCAAGAACAGCTTCGGCTCTGCCGGAATGGGCATTGAGTTGTTCGTTTCGTCCACGTCCGCCGTTTCCCGGAGCGGGTCAATTTTCACCGACTTCACCTGCTTGTTTTTGACAAAAACCTCGGTGAAACGCAGCTCGTTTTTGCGCCAGATTTCCACCGGCAGCCGCTCGATTTCCTTCGTTCCGTCCTCGTAAGTCCACTCTAAAATCACCGGTGTCACCAAGCCGCCTTTGTTGCTGAAATGCAGTTCGTAGTAGTTTTTTTCGCCAAAAAGCTCCTTCTTTTCCTTCTTCGAGTACAGTTCGTGGTGCAGGTGAATCGTAGTTGTTTCGACGCTGTCTGCCGTTTCCCAGGGTTTGTAAAAGGTGTAAAAATCCTGGAGCGCCGTGTCTTTTTCCACCGGAAATTCCATGCCCGCCTCCCGGTTGCGCACTTTGGTCACGTGGTCGAAAGGCTTTTGGTGGTGTTGCGGCTGCTTGATTTCCTGTTTGTCGGGGTTGTTTTCCAGGTCAACTTTCAGCCATTCGAGGCTGTCCAACGACACGTCCACTTTTTCGATAGAATAAAACCAGCCCCGCCAAAACCAGTCGAGGTCAACCCCGCTGGCGTCCTCCATCGTGCGGAAAAAGTCGGCTGGCGTCGGGTGTTTGAAAGCCCAGCGGCGGCAATATTCTTTGAACGCAAAATCAAAAAGCTCCCTGCCCAGCACCGTTTCCCGCAGGATGTTCAGGGCGGTGGCAGGCTTGCGGTAGGCGTTTGAAAAGTAGTCCACGATGTTTTCCGTGTTAGTCATGATGGGTTCGAGCTGGTCTTTTGGTGATTTCATGTAGTTGGCAATAGAATATGCGGCTCCCCGGCGGGAGTTGAACTCATTGTCCCATTCACCAAGAGAAAGGTTTTGAATGAAAG
>CAZHLB010001001.1:0-1517 GCA_964533005.1 uncultured Saprospiraceae bacterium | reverse complement strand
GCGAGCCATGTATTCGGTGATGGCGTAGGCGGGCCCCGCCATGTCGGAGTCGTAATTGTTGTCAAAACTTTGCTCCGCCAGGAACTGAATGAAGGTGTTTACGCCCTCGTCGAACCACGCCCACTGCCGCTCGTCCGAGTTGATAATCATCGGAAAATAAGTGTGCCCGACCTCGTGGATGATGACCGTAATGGCTGCGTTTTTGTCGCTTTCGGCATACGTTCCGTCCTCTTGCGCCCTGCCGGGATTGAAGCAAATCATGGGGTATTCCATGCCATTTTGCGCCTCGACCGAGATGGCGACCGGGTACGGGTAGGGAATCGAAAAATCCGAGTACGACTTCAGCGTATGCGCCACGACTTTGGTGGAATAGCGGCTGTAAATCGGATAGGCTTCCTTCGGGTAATAACTCATGCACATCACCTTTTTACCATCCTCGTTGAAGGTGGGCATGGCGTCCCAGATGAATTTGCGGCTCGCCGTCCAGGCGAAGTCCCGCACGTTTTTCGCCTCGTAAATCCAGGTTTTGGTCGCCTTGCTTTTCGTCTTTTTTTCGGTCGCCTGGGCATCTTCGAGGGTGACGATTTTGACCGGCTCTTTTGCGGATTGCGCCTGCTGCCAGCGTTGCATTTGTACCGGGGAAAGCATCTGCGCATAGTTTTGGCACTCGCCCGTGCCGCCTACCACGAAGTCGTCGGGCAGGGTCATTTTCACCTTAAAATCGCCGAAGGTGAGCGCAAACTCGCCCGTGCCTACGAACTGGTTGCTCTGCCATCCTTCGAAGTCGCTGAACACGCAAAGCCTTGGATACCACTGCGTTATTGTGAAAAGATAGTTCTCGTCTTTTTCAAAAAACTCGTAGCCGCCCCGCCCCCAGGTGACGTTGTGCAGGCGGTCAACCAGGTGGTAGCTCCATTGAATTTTGAAGGTGAATTGCTCGCCCGGCGCAAGCGGTTTGGGCAAGTCCAGGCGCATCACGGTGGTGTTGATGGTATGCTTCAAAGGCTTCCCGGCGGCGTCGGTGACCGACTGGATTTTGTGCCCGAATTTGTCCAATTCTTGCCACGGCTCGAAGCGCCGCATTTCTTCGTGACCTGCGATTTGCGCCAGGTTGCTGGGCGTGGCGTGGTGGTGATAATTTTCCGCAGCGTGTTGATTTTCATCCAATTGCAACCAGAGGTAGCGCAAGGTTTGCGGCGACTCGTTGTGATAAATGATAGTCTCGCTGCCGGTCAGTTTTTGGTTTTCCACGTCGAGTGAGCATTCGATGTCGTAGTCGCAGCGCTGTTGCCAATATTTGGGCCCCGGCGAGCCGTCCATGCTGCGGTATTCGTTGGGGTCGGGCAGCAGGTGACCGAGTTGCTCGAAGGCGTGCCCGTGATTGTGCGGCTGCTGGGCGAGCAGGCTGCCTGTGAAGTAGAACAGGCTGAAGGCGAAGGAAATGCGGAGAATCATAAGCCAGTTTTTTTTGATTAAATGATTGATGATTACATGATTACATGATTGTTGATGGAATG
>CAZHLB010001000.1:0-2594 GCA_964533005.1 uncultured Saprospiraceae bacterium | reverse complement strand
GGGGGGCTGACCCTGCTAAAATTCAACTGTCGAAACATGGCTCAACAGTTGAATTATGGCAGGGTCAGCCCCCTTTTAGGGGTGGGGGGTGGTGGCGGGTTGGCTGCGTCGTGCATTCAAAACTTACGCTTAAAAGAAGGCGGCTCGGAAGTCCCCGAACCGCCCTTTATTTTCAAGAAGATTTGATTCTCAATCTTTTATCAGCCACATCTCCGCATTGATGTCATCCGAGCCGCCGTACTGGCTTTGCACGGCAGCATCATAATTCGTCTTGTTCGTCGTGCGCTCGGAGGCGGGATATTGGAAACGCTTCGGGATGCGCTCGCCGTTGCCGGTGCCTGCGCCGACGTTGAATTCCGGCACGCCCGTGCGGCGCTGATTGTAAAATGCTTCCCATCCGCTGTTTTGGAAAAAAGCGAGGTATTTCTGCAACAGGATTTGCTGCAAACCATCGGCGTTGTCGCCTTTGTAGGCAACTTCCGGCTGCGCCAAATAGTAACCCAGGTCGGTGATGCCGTAGAAATTCATGCTGGCGGTGATGCCTTTCTCGTACCACTCGCCTGCGTCGCCAGCGACCCAGCCCCGATTGATAGCTTCGGCGATGTTGAAACAAAGCTCGGCGTAGCCAACCTGGACGCAAGGTTCGGGCCCCGAAAAAGTGCTGTAATACCGCTCCTGGTCAATGGCGCTGTACTCGCCGTTGCCCATTTTGAAAGTCATGTCGTCCAAACCTTCGCCAGCTGGAGCGCCTACGTAGGCTTCAAAATCGCTTTCGGTCAATCCCTGCACAATTTTGGCGGCAGCCGGGTCGGCGACGACGAAAGTGCGGGGGTCTTTCAGACTGACCAACGTGCCGAGGTAAGTGTCGCAATGGTTGTAGCGACCGCTGTCGAAGCCCTTGTTGCCGGGGTTGGTCGGGTACGTGTTGGTCGAGCTGTTGAAGGTGAAAACCATGTCGTCGCCGGCGCTTTCCAGCACGGGGTACTTGGCAGGATTGTTCAACACTTCTGCGAAACGGGCTTTCACATTCAGGTCGGAATCATCGGCGTGTTTGCTCAGGTGAATCAGCACCCGCAGCTTGTACGTGTTGATGATTTTTTGCCATTTCGCCAGGTCGTTGCTGAGGTAAATGTCGCCCTGTAGCGAGTTGTCGCCCTTTTCAATGACGGTCGCCATCAGGTCGTTTGCCTCTTCGAGCAAGGTGAGCGCCTGCTTGAAAACTTCTTTTTGCGAATCATAAACTGGCGTCGTATTGTCCAAGCCTTGCAGCGCCTGCGACATCGGCACGTCGCCAAATTTCAGCGACATCCGCACGGCGAAATAGGCACGGAAAAACTTGCCCAGCGCACCGAAAGGATTGGTCGCCGTGCCAGCCAATTTTTCTGCTTCTTCTTCCATTTTCGACACGTTGTTCAGGCTGTAAAAATCGAAGCCGCTGGTCGTCCAGTTGTACTCGTTGTTGCCGTAGTAGTTGTAGTTGCAGAGGTGGAACTGGCTGTACCGCATCACGATGTTGTCGTTCCAGCTGCTTTCGAACATGTCGTTTAAAATGCCTTGGAAAATCAGCGACGGCGGCGCTGAAGTAGGTTGGTTGGGATTGACTTGCAAGTCCTCGAAATTCTTTTCGCAACCAGAGGCTGCGAAGGTGAGGACGATGATGATGGAGAGATATTTTATGAGTTTCATTTTTCTAAAATTTTGAAAATGATGTGGTTGTGGCACAATCACCCCCCCTGCCCCCCCTCAAGGGGGGTTGACATCTCCTTCGATTCTTCAGTTGGAACATCCTTCCAAAAGAAAATTCAGAGGAGGTGTCAACCCCCCTTGAGGGGGGGCAGGCGGGGTGATTGCGCTCAAAACGTGAAATTCAAATTGACCCCAAACCGCCGCAGCGTCGGCGATTGCAAGCCAGAGTAGCCAGCCACCGCATTCGGGTCAGTCGTGCCGGTGAATTGCTCCACGTCCACGTTTTTCTCTTCGGCGAAATACAAAAGGTTCCTGCCCACCAGGCTGAAACTTGCGCCCCGGATGAAGTTGCCCTTGAATTTCTCCGCCGGAATGTTGTACGTGATAGTCACCTCCCGCAGCTTGGTGAAAGTGCGGCTCATCAGGTTGGCTTCTTCCTGCGCATAGTAGCGGCTGATGTAATCCTGGAGGAAGGTCGCTTTGGTGTTCGGCGCAAATTCCAGTTCGGCGTAGTTGGTGATGTTGCCGTCCACGTCATATTTGGGAGCGACGCCGTTGGAAATGACCATGCCTTCCGCTACCCAGCTTTGAACGCCGAGGTAATCCTGGTATCGGGCATCCGCCATGCCTTGACCGTTGGCGTCTTTGATGTTGTTCAGCACGGTCTCCTCGTGCCTGCCGCCCCGGAAAGTTTGGCGCTGGATGTAGTTGATGTAGTTGCCGCCAACCCAGCCGTCAAACTGGAAGCCGAAGCCGAAATTCTTGTAAGTCAACGTATTGCGCACACCCCAAGTCCAGTCGGGATTGGTGTAGCCGAGGAATTGGTTGACCGGATTGCGGAACGGGCGACCGCTGCCATCAATGATGAGATTGCCGTTCGGGTCACGCACAAAAGCGCCTGCGTAGTA
>CAZHLB010000999.1:0-2600 GCA_964533005.1 uncultured Saprospiraceae bacterium | reverse complement strand
CATTTCGGCTACGGAAATGCGGGGTTTCAAAACCCCGCCGCTCGAAGTCCGAGGTTTCAAATAGGCACTAAAATCATGGTACCACTGCATTTCACCGTCAACAAAAAGCGCCACGAACTGCTCGTCGAGCCGCACGAAACGCTCGCCCACGTCCTGCGCGAGTGCATTCGATTGACCGGCACCAAAATCGGCTGCGAGCAAGGAAGTTGCGGTGCTTGCACCGTCCTGGTGAAAGGCAAGCCCGTGCTCGCCTGCATCACCCCGGCGCTGCGCTGCCAGGGCGCGGAAGTGCTCACCATCGAAGGCTTGGCAGAGAGCGGCAACCTGAATGTTTTGCAGGAAAAATTCATCGAAAAAGGGGCGCTGCAATGTGGCTACTGTACGCCGGGCATGATTCTCACGGCTTGGTCGTACATCACCGAAAATCCCACTTGCAACGCGCAGGATATTCGGGAGGCGCTCTCCGGCAATCTTTGCCGCTGCACGGGGTACAAAAAAATCATCGAAGCGGTGGCGGAGGCGGCTGGTTTTTTATTGAACGGCAATGCCAAACCCAAGTTAGGAGGTAACTTAAAGTTACCTCCTAACTTAGATGCTGACGCCGAACCGCTGAAGTTAGGAGGTGACTTGAAGTTACCTCCTAACTTGACGCAGGAAAACGGACAACACGCGGTCATCGGTCACCCCCAACCCTTGCTCGACGCCCGTGAAAAAGTCACCGGCAGCGCCGAATACGCCGACGATTTCGACAAAAAAAATGCCCTCGCCTGCAAGCTACTGCGCTCCACCTACGCCCACGCTTTCATTGAAAATATTGACACCTCGGAAGCGGAAGCGATGGCAGGCGTCCGTGCCGTAGCGACCGGCAAAGAGTTGACCGGCAAATTTGGCGTCCTCCCCACCTCGCACGACCAGACCGCCATGGCAGTTGACAAGGTGCATTACATCGGCGAAATCGTTGCCGCCGTCGCCGCCGATACCGAAGCCATCGCTGCGGCGGCGCTCAAAAAAATCAAAGTGACCTACCGGGAACTTCCCAACTTTTTCACCTGGCAAAGCGCACTGAAACCTTGCGGCGAGCAGGCAATCATTCACCCGCACTCCAAAAAGCACGGCTGCAACATTCACAAGCAGGTGGAGATGCGCTTTGGCGAGCAGCAGGAAGATTTCGACGCCTCGGCGCACGTCTGCGAGATGAGCTTCGATTTTCCCGGCATCAATCACGGCTTCGTCGAGCCACACGCCTGCACTGCCTGGTGGGAAAAAAACGGCGAGCTGACCATCGTCACCGCCACGCAAGTGCCGCACTATTTGCACCGCACCCTCGCCCGCGTGCTCGATGTGCCGCTCAGCAAAGTCAGGGTGATAAAACCTGCGATCGGCGGCGGCTTCGGCGGCAAGAGCGACCCCTTCGCTCATGAATTGGTCGCCGCGCACCTGGCTCGCAAAGCCGGGCAGCCCGTTCGCATTCGTTTCACGCGGGAGGAGGTTTTTCTCACTAATAACGGCCGCCACCCGACGCACCTGACCCTAAAAATGGGCTTGGGCAGTGACGGTCGCCTGCTCACGCTCGACGCAGATATCGTGATTGACGGCGGCGCTTTTGGCAGCTTCGGCGTGGTCACTACTTACTACAATGGCGTGCTGCTGCAAGCGCCCTACGATTTGAACAGCTTCGGTTTCAAAACCACCCGCGTTTACACCAATAAGCCGCCGAGCGGGGCGATGCGCGGGCACGGCGCGGTGAATCCTCGTTTTGCAACGGAAGTCGTGATTGACGAATTGGCGCACCGGGCAGACATTGACCCTTGCGAGCTGCGCCTGAATAATTTCCTGCAAAGCAACACCCTGACGCTTGGGCAATTCCGCATCACCAGCAACGGCGCCCGCGAGGCTTTGCAGGCGGTGATGAGGCAATCGGGCTGGAAAAGCAAACATGGCAAGCTGCCTTTCGGTCACGGCATCGGCGTCGCCTGCGGTTTTTACATCAGCGGCAGCGCACTGCCTATCATTTGGAATGAGCATCCGCAATCGGTGGTGCATTTGAAATTGGACTTCGACGGCAGGGTGGTCATTTATTCCGGCGCAAGTGACATCGGGCAGGGCAGCGACACGGTGCTTGCGATGATAGTGGCGGAAACGCTGGGCATCCCGCTGGAAAAAACCTTCGTCCACGCCGCCGACACGCTTTTCACGCCCGTTGACCTGGGCAGCTATTCCAGCCGGGTAACTTTCATGGCAGGCAACGCCGCAAAAATGGCTGCCGAAAATTTGCGGGCGGAAGTCGTCGCCAGCGTTGCGAAAAAGACAGGCGCTTTGCCGGAGCAGCTTTTTTTGCAAAATGGCGTGGTGAAAAACCTGGAGACCGGCGCTGAAATCTCCTGGGACGAAGCCGCCGTCCTCACCACCGACAAACGAGGCGCTGTCAACACGAGCGGCTGGTACAATTCGCCCAAATTGGGCGGCGATTTCAAGGGGGCGGGCGCGGGGCTGAGTCCGTCGTACAGTTTCGGCGCTTGCGTTGCCGAGGTGAAAGTGGATGCCGAAACCGGTCAGTTCGAGGTGCTGAATTTCTGGGGAGCGCACGACGTCGGCAAAGC
>CAZHLB010000998.1:0-2603 GCA_964533005.1 uncultured Saprospiraceae bacterium | reverse complement strand
CAGCCAGACGTGCTTGGGGCGCAGAGGTTCCCTGCGGGAATGACAAAGCGACTCAAAAGCGACTTGGCGAGACGTGCTTAATAATCAGGCAAGATTTAAAGAAAGAACGAAATCCAGATTTAACGAAAGCACTAAATCTTTAAAAACCTCCGCTTCCCTCGTTGCTCACTTCTCTCCATCAATTCGCCCCTCTTTTTGCTCAAAAGCATGGCTCGGCTGGGCATGCCCCCTCACTGAGGGACGAACACCAGGCGGAAGCCCAGGTGGTGGGAACGGTGGGCGGCGGGCGGGCGGCGAATGCGGAGAGCCGAACGGCAGCGCGGCGCAACGCTGCTCCATGAGCCGCCACGAATCACACGGTATTCCCCTGATGAAGCTCCCGCCGGATTGACTACAGTTCCGTTGGCTTTGCATTCATCGTAATACTTTTCGCCGTACCAATCCTGGCACCATTCCACCACGTTGCCGTGCATTTCATGCAAACCCCAGGCATTCGCAGGGTAACTGCCGACGGGGGCGGTCTTCGCCAAATATTTGCCTTTCGGGTTTTTTTCGTAGGGAAAATTCCCGTCGTAATTCGCCTGCTCGGTGGTCAGGTTGCTGCCCGTATTGAAAGGAGTTTGCGTCCCCGCCCGGCAGGCGAATTCCCATTCCGCCTCGGTCGGCAAGCGAAAAACGCCGCCGTATTTTTCGCTCAACCATTGGCAATAAGCGTTGGCGTCGTTCCAACTGATGTGAATGACCGGGTGCTTTTTATTTACCTGCACACCGCCTTTGACGTCGCTGCGCCAATTCGTTCCGGTTTTTTTCACCCATTTTTTATTGCTCCAGAAATAGCTTCCGCCATCCTTGTCTGCGTCGGTTTGGTAGCCAGTCGCCTCGATAAATGCTTCAAATTGCATGACGGTCACTGCAAAGACAGACAAGTAAAAATCGCTGACAGTTACCGGGTGTTGTGTTTCATCCTTCGTTCTTCCGGTTTCCGATTCCGGGCTGCCCATGAGGAAGGTTCCGCCTTTCAGGAAAACCAAATCCAGCACCCCCAAGTCCTGGCAAAACCGCCTCGCCATGTCCATGCCCGTGAAATTGAATGCCTTGCATTCGCTGAAATTTTCGGCGACGTGTTTCGCCAGAAAAAACTCCATGATGGACTTGTGCGCAAACTTCCAGTTCCCCGCCCCGTCGCAGGTGAGCAAGGACTGCCCGGTGACTTCCTCTGGCTTGAGGTCAATCCCGTTTTGAGCGGAGATGGCGACGGCTTCCGCTTTGGTCAGGTACAAACGCTTGTTCGCCTGCCAAGCCTGCCAGATGGCGATTGCCGTCTGCTGCGACACCCGGTGCAAGGCGTCCATGAAAACGGGCTGCTCCACCTTCTTTTTTCTTTTGTCGGCTTCCCGTGCGAGCCATTTTTCAATGAGCGTTTCGTAAATCTCGTAGTCGGTCTCGAACTTCTTCCCGACGTCGCTCAACAGGTCGTCAATGTAACTGAGCATCATCGGGCGCATGACGAGGTGGCGGGACTGGTTGACCAACTGAGCGGCTCGCAGTTTCTTTTTCCGGTTCCAAAACGGCAGCCAGCCGTACTTTTTTTTCAGGTATTGATGGACTTCGGCGGCGGTGAAAGGCGAGATGTAGAGCTTGTTGAGTACGTAAAAACCCTTCTCGTCGGGGCGCTTCACGTTCAGTTCGTAGGGGTTGTCTTCCTGCCCGGGGAAATACTGGGTGCGGCAGGTCATCACCACCTCGCAGAAATAGCGGGTCGCCTCGATGATTTCGTCCACCCGGTGTTGAAAAGCCTGCGCATCCGTCAGGTTGGGGTCGCTGGAAACGATGAAAGGGTCTTCGTCGAGGGCGTCGAGCAGGAGGATGGTGTTTTTGGCTTCCGTTTTCGGGATAGCTTTTATTTCGGTCAGGGTGTCCTTTTCGGAAAACTTGAAAAGGCGCATGGCAAACTTCCGGCGGCGGTTGAAAAAGGCATGGTAGCGCAGGTAAAGGTTAATCATGAAAGTGGTTTTGCCCATGCCGGAATCCGCCAGGATGAGGTAAAATCGCTCGCCTTCCACCCTTTCGTTGAAGGCTTTTTCGAGGAAAAACGGGATGAGTGGGCTGGTCGAGACGTATTGATGGGTGAAACCAGGCTCTTCTTGCCGGGTCGGAGAGGCGTTTTGGTACTGGGTGGGAATGTAAATACGGGTCTTATCCTTCACCGTTTGGTAGTCGAATTGCGGCTTGAGGTCTTTGGCGGCGGCGAGGTTTTGCCACTTTTTGAATTGGGTTTTTGCGAAATGCCCAATCCACCAGCCCAAACCGAGGACGATGACAATGGAGAGGGCGGCGCTCCATTCTGCGCTCATGCCTGCCTTTTGCAGCCAAGCGGCGAAGGGCACACATTTCATGACGGTTTCAACCAGGACGTCCATTTTTATTGAATTTGCGGGAGAAGCGTGGCAGTGGTTTAGTGCCTTATCAATCAAATCCTTTGCAAAATCGCAAGGATTTTGCCCAAAGCTGACAGGTGGAAATTCGATGTTTTAATTTAAAAATATTAAAATTTTAAAAATTAAAAAAAAAAAAGCACAAGTGAGGATTTAGCGAGACAAAGT
>CAZHLB010000997.1:0-2604 GCA_964533005.1 uncultured Saprospiraceae bacterium | reverse complement strand
CATCATCCTCGCCGTCACCTCCTGCACGAATCCCGGTGCGGCGGCAGGAACGACAGGCAGAAATTCCAAATCGCTGTCTGCAATGCCGGGAACCTCGACTTTGAACAGGTTCGCCAGGGTGTTGTCCACCGCTTTGAAGTTCATTTCCACGACAGATTTGCCCTTGTTGGCGTAGGATTTTTCGATGGCTTTTTTGATTTGCCGGATGGCTTCGTCCTTTGGCAAGACGCCGCTCAGGGCAAAAAAGCAGGTCTGCATGATGGTGTTGATGCGCCTGCCCATGCCGTTGTTCTGGGCGACTTGCGTGGCGTCTATCACATAGAAATTCAGTTGTTTATCAATGATTTGGCGCTGAATCGGGCGGGGCAGTTTTTGCCAAACCTGGTCGGTAGGGTAGGGGGCGTTGAGTAAAAATGTGCCGCCGGGAGCGGCGAGTTTTAGCACGTCGGTTTTGCGGATGAAATTGAATTGGTGGCAAGCCACGAAACCTGCCTCGGTGATGAGGTACGGCTTGCGAATCGGGCGAGCGCCAAAACGCAGGTGAGAAACGGTCTGCGAGCCTGATTTTTTCGAGTCGTAAACGAAATACCCCTGCGCAAAAAGGTCGGTGTTTTCGCCGATGATTTTGATGCTGTTTTTGTTTGCCCCGACCGTGCCGTCAGCGCCCAAGCCGAAGAAAAGGGCTTTGGTTTCGTCGGCGGTTTCGATGCTGAACGTGGGGGCGAAATCGAGGCTGGTGTGCGTCACGTCGTCGTGGATACCGATGGTGAAATGGTTTTTGGGCTGGTCTTTTTTCAGTTCGTCGAAGACGGCTTTGACCATCGCCGGGGTGAATTCTTTGGAGGACAAACCGTAGCGACCGCCGGTGACCACCTGTAAGTTAGGAGGTAACTTCAAGTTACCTCCTAACTTAGACGCCGCCGTCAAAACATCCAAATACAGCGGTTCGCCCAGCGCCCCCGGCTCCTTCGTCCTGTCCAAAACGGCGATTTTTTGCACCGTTTCCGGCAAGGCAGCCATCAGGTGAGCCGCAGAAAACGGGCGGTACAAATGCACCTGCACGACGCCTACTTTCTCTCCATTTTTCATTAAAAAATCAGCCGTCTCGCCCGCCGTCTCAGCCCCGCTGCCCATCAAAACGACGACCCGCTCCGCCTCCGGGTGACCGGAATACTCGAACAACCGATAGTACCTGCCCGTCAGTTTGGCGAACTTTTCCATCTCCGCCTCGACAATGCCGGGCGTTTTTTCATAAAAAATATTGGACGCCTCCCGCCCCTGGAAATAAATGTCGGGGTTCTGCGCAGTGCCCCGGATGAACGGATTGTCAGGGTTGAGCGCCCTCGCCCGATGCTCCCGAACGAGCCGGTCGTCAATCATCGCCCGCAGTTCCTCGTCGGTGAGCATGGTCAGTTTGTTGACCTCGTGCGAGGTGCGAAAACCATCGAAAAAATGCACAAAAGGAATCCTCGACCGCAGCGTCGCCGCTTGCGCAATGAGCCCCAAATCATGCGCCTCCTGCACCGAAGCGGAGCAGAGCATCGCCCAGCCCGTCGAGCGGCAAGCCATCACGTCCTGGTGGTCGCCGAAAATGCTCAACGCCTGCGCCGCCAGCGAGCGAGCCGCCACGTGAAAAACCGTCGAAGTCAGTTCCCCGGCGATTTTGTACATGTTGGGAATCATCAGCATCAGCCCTTGCGAGGCGGTGAAAGTGGTGGTCAAAGCGCCTGCCTGGAGGCTGCCGTGCACCGCCCCGGCAGCGCCGCCTTCGTGCTGCATTTCGATGACGTCGGGCACGTTTCCCCAGAGGTTGGGGAGGTGTTTGGCGCTCCATTCGTCACAATGTTCTGCCATTGCCGAGCTGGGCGTGATGGGGTAAATGGCGCAAACTTCATTGACCCGGTAGGCGACGTGGGCAACGGCTTCGTTGGCGTCGAGGGTGGCTATTTTTCTTGATTTCGACATGTTGAGGAGAGGTTTAAAAATTCGCTGCAAGTAGCCGCTTCGGGCAGGGTGGGCGGATGATAATAATTGAAAGGTGAGTTGACTTTTATCAACGGCAGGTGCGCTTCATCCATCAAAATTTTAGCAGCCTCCAAAGCACCATTCCCAAGCCTGCGGCGAGGCAAGCGCCGAATATCAATTTGTTGTGAGTTGCCAACCATTCGGGCAGGTATATGTCAAAATTGGGTTTGGTGGAATCCGAATATTTGCGGGCGACCAAAGTCAAAGGACATGTCCATTTAAAAAGCATAAGGATAGCTATTTCCACCACATTCGCTGCGATTGCGACATAAACAAGCGGCGTTATTTTACCGCTCCAACTGGCATATAAAAGATAAAAAATCAGGAAAACCATAACCGCCCATATTGCGGTATGCAATAGTTTAATGGCGATTAATTTGTTGTTTTTAACCTTGTTCATCGTAGCATATTGGAGGTGTCTTTTGGCTCCACGTTTACGAAACTTTTAAAGTTTCGTAAACGTAAGCGGATAACTTCTACAAACATGCCGTTCCTATACAGTCGAGCGATGATTGGTAATACGAAGCTGACTTTCCGAGCGGCGGGGTTTTGAAACCCCGCATTTTTCACTGCGAAAAA
>CAZHLB010000996.1:0-2606 GCA_964533005.1 uncultured Saprospiraceae bacterium | reverse complement strand
CTACCTGAACCCGATGTGGGGAGCGGCTTTCATGGCGTTTTCGGACGTGGTGGTAATTGGGAATTCGATACGCTTGAAGCGGAGAAAAATTCGCTCTTGAAGCGTTTTCGGAAATGAGTGAAGGCTTCCCGAAAATACAAGCACGACCATTGGCGAGAATGATGTTACTTTGGCGGCAACACTGTAAAACAAAGTGCTTGTTCCATGAAAAGCCAATGCCTTCTTTCCTTCTTGTTTCACCTCCTTTTTTGCCTGCTGTTTTGCCACAGCCCGCATAGCCTGAAAGCGCAAAACACTGCGGAAGCGAATGCCCGAACCTGCCTGCCTGATGGCATCAAATTC
Source organism: uncultured Saprospiraceae bacterium (assembly GCA_964533005.1). Taxonomy (GTDB): domain Bacteria; phylum Bacteroidota; class Bacteroidia; order Chitinophagales; family Saprospiraceae; genus UBA6168. The sequence goes on along the minus strand of CAZHLB010000996.1, from coordinate 2,264 downwards.
ACTTCACAGGCGGAGATTGACGCCTTTGCCGCCAGCCACCCCGGTTGCACCCAAATTTTGGGCGACGTCGCCGTCGTCAAAGGCAGCTTGGTCAACAACCTTGACGCATTGCGCAACGTCACCGCCATCGGCGGCAACCTCACCATCCTGGAAAACAGATCGCTGACGAGCCTGCGCGGACTGGCTTCGCTCGACTCGGTCGGAGGTAATTTGGTCGTCGCCGGAAACCACGCCCTTGCCAACCTCCAAAGTTTGGAGCGGGTCAGGGTGGTCGGCGGAAACCTGTCCATTGACGACAACGCCTCGATGACCGACGCCGACGCCATGCGCAACCTCGTTTTGGTGAAGGGGCGGTTCGGCGTTTACAATTGCAAAGTCCTGAAAAGCCTGAACGGGTTCAACCAACTCAAACATGTTGGCGACTACCTCGACGTGCACAACAACGACGCCCTGCTCGAAATCGGAGGCTTCGAGTCGCTTGAAACGGCAGGTGGGGTTTGGATTCTGGACGGCGACCAGTTGCGCTCCATCGCCGGGTTCAACCGGCTGGTTTCCGTCGCCGACAACGTGGACGTTCGCAATCATCCTGCGTTGGAAAACATCCTCGGTTTTCAAAAACTGGCAGCAATCGGCAATCATTTCGTGCTGGATAACAATGTGGTTTTGACGAATATCGGCGGCTTTCGCTCCGTCCGAAATACCGGAAAATCACTGACCATTCTCCGAAACAAAAAGCTTCCAGACCTGGCAGGGTTGAGCGCCATCACCATCGCCGGGGGGCTTGAAATCAGGGAAAACGAATTGCTGGTGAGCCTTGCCGGGCTGGAAAAATTGACTGTCTTGACCGGCTTGCTGCAATTGGTCAACAACCCTTCGCTCGCCGACCTGAGCGCCTTGCTCGGCGTCACTTCCATCAAAGGCACCTTGCAAATCGTGAACAATCCCTCGCTCGTCTCTCTCCACGGCTTGGACAACATTGACTACGCTACCGTCAACATTCTGACCATCACCGACTGCGGCAAACTGAGCGACTGCTCCGTTCCCGCCATTTGCGATTACCTCAATTTCGGGAGCAACTCAACGCTCGCCGCAAACGCCACGGGTTGCAACAGCAAACGGGAGGTGATTTCGTCGGACGCCGCCTGCGCTCCCAATTTTGCTTCGCAAACCAAGAGTCTTTGGAAAACGGAGCAAGGGCGCTGGCTTTTGGCGCTGGCGGCGGCGGCGGTTTTGGCGGCGATTGGGGCGTGGTTTTTTTACCGACAACGCCAGCGCACCCGCCTGCTGCAACTTCGCATTGCCATCGCCCAGGACATCCACGACGAGGCTGGCGTCGGGCTGACTAAAATCGGGCTGACTGCGCAGGTGGCGGTGCTTTCGCAACCTTCCGGCAACGAGGATTTGCAGCAAAAACTCGAAGCCATTGTCGCTGAAACTCGCAATGTGAGCGCCAGCCTCGGCGAGGTGCTTTTTGCCGTCAATCCACGCTACGACCGCTTCGAGGCGGTGCAGGCATGGCTGCGGGAATGGAGCCGGCGCTTTCTCGAAGATGCCAGGATGGAGGTGGATTTTGATTTTCCCAAAAGTAAACACGACCCTGTTTTGCCGCCGGAAATCAAGCGCAACCTGCTGCTGATTTGCAAGGAGGCGCTGAACAATGCGGTGAAATACAGCGGCTCGGAACGAGTGCAGCTTGGTTTTTCTTTGGATGAAAACGGTCGGAATTACGTGCTGCGGGTGCAGGATTTTGGGCGGGGGTTTTCGCCGGAGGCGGTCGGGGTGTTTTCCAACGGGATTGAGGGAATGGAGCGTCGGGCGGGGCAAATTGGGGCTTCTTTTAAGTTGGAGACGATAGTTGGGAAAGGAGTCGTGGTGTCGGTTTCAGGAAGACTTTCCCGCGAGGAGTTTTTTTTCCGCTAAGGGTAGCGAAGGCGCTAAGTTTCGCAAAGCATGACTACCTGACTTTGCGAAACTTAGCGCCTTTGCTACTCTTAGCGGAAAAAAAACTCCTCGCGGGAGAATACTTTTACCTGAAATGTTCTTTTCACTCACCATAAATTTTTCAAGTCATGAGAAAAACTAACGATGAACTCAACGTGCTGTTCAAGCGCACCCTCGACATCTGTTTCAAAATCCACACGATGTACGGTCCGGGCTTGCTGGAAAACTTTTACGAAGCCGTACTTTCTTACGAATTAAACAAGGCTGGAATTTCCAATCGGCGGCAAGTGGATGTTTGCGTCACGCATGATGGCGTGGACATG
>CAZHLB010000995.1:0-2606 GCA_964533005.1 uncultured Saprospiraceae bacterium | reverse complement strand
CACATCCGACCATCTTCCATTCCATCAACAATCATGTAATCATGTAATCATCAATTATTTAATCAGAACAAGGGCACATTTTTTTGTGAAAGAACCTTCTCAAACGAGAAAAGGATGTGAGCCAATGCCCACATCCTTTCCCAGAACACATTTTTTGCCCGGCGGATTAATCCCTAAGCTTTGACAGCAGCCGCAGCATCTCGATGTACAGCCACACCAGCGTAATCAGCAAGCCCATAGCCGAAAACCACTCCATGTAGCGAGGTGCGCCGTATTGCTCGCCTTTTTCAAAGTTGTCGAAATCCAGCAGCAGGTTGAACGCTGCCACGCCGACAATCACGACGCTGATGCCGATGCCGAGCGCACCGCCCTGGTGCAAAAACGGCAGGTTGACGCCGAACATGCTCATCACGATATTGACGAGATACATCAAACAAATCGCCCCAGTCGCCATCACGACGCCCATGCGCAGCTTGTCGGTGACTTTGATGATGCCGGTTTTGTAGATGAAAAGCATCATAAACAGCACCGCAAACGTGAGCGTGACGGCATGGAAAATGATGCCTCCGCCAAACGCCATCCCGTAGTAAAAGGTGATGGCGCCGACGAACAGCCCTTCCAAAATGGCATAAACCGGCGCCAGCGAAGGTGACAGATGCTGTTTGAAGCTGGCAATCAGCACGATAATCAAACCGCCGATTGCGCCGCCGAACATGAAAAGCTTGCTCGGAAAGGCATAGCTGACCAGCGAAGTGAGCAGCATGATGCCAAACAGGATGAAGGATTTGTTGACAGCGCCCTGCACTGTCATGCGCTCGCCCCGGTCAATCAGGTGACCGTCGAGCGGTTGGTTGGAGCCGCTTTTGTGGAAAGCCTCTTCGTTCATGAAGGGATTGCCAGAGGAGGAAAAACTTCTTTTTGCCATGATGATTCAGATTGATTGAAGGTGAAAAACTGCGCCGAAAGTAGGGGGATTTTTTGAATCAGGATTTTCAGGATGAGAAAGGATGTTTCAGGATTGATTTTCAGATTTGCAGGATTGCCCAATCCTGGAAATCAATCCTGAAACATCCTTTCTCATCCTGAAAATCCTGATTCAAAACAGTTCACTGCTTCACCACTTGCCTCGCCACGCTCCCGTCTTTTGTACTGATAGTCAGCGTAAAAATGCCCGCAGCCAATTGCCGCAAATCAAGCACGTGCGAGAGGTCAGTCGTTTTTGAAAAAACCTCCCGCTGCACGAGCCGACCGCTGGCATCGTTGAGCAAAAGCAGGATTTCAGCGGGTTGCGCAGTTTGCACATTCACCGAAATAAAGTCGGAAGCGGGGTTGGGAAAAGTCGAGATTTCGGCGTGGAGGAACTTGCCGGAAAGGATGCCGGAGAGGGGGTCGCCCGCGTATTTGTACATGCGGGTCGGATGCCCGGAGGTCAAATATTCGCCTGCATAACCGATGGCTGGGCTGCGGAAAACAGCAGCGCCGGCGTGCTCGGCATCATCGCCGATTTGCATCCAGCTTTGTCCAAGGTCTTTGCTGATAGCTGTTATGAAAGGCCCTGTAAGCAAATTGCTCCTACCAACTGCTAATAAATAGTGCGATTGCGGGATGATGGCAAGCGAAGAAACAGCACCGAAGCCCGTATTGAGCGGCGGCAAATCCGACCAGGTGATGCCGCCGTCGGTCGTCAGGCGAATTTTGGCGGGCACGGCAATTTGGTCAAGCAACCCAACGCCGTATTGCCCATCGGCAAAATTCAACAGCCAAACTGCCGGGTTGTCCGCCACCGTCCAGGAAGCGCCACGATTGACGGAGCGATACACTCGTTTCCCGGAGTTGGTGGTGAAATCGAGCGTGCTAAACCAAATCGTATCCCCCACAATGGAATACACCCCGCCAATGCCATATTCATTTTGCAAAGGCGGAGGGATGCTATCCGTGCTGACACGAGTCCAGTTTTCCCCGCCGTCCGCCGTTTTGTAAATTTCATAAAATGGTTCGGGTTCGGTGGCGGAGGGCGCCGGGTCGCCGACGGCGATGCCGTTTTGCGCATCCCAGAAATGCACGAAATCCACGTAGGACGAACTTGCCAGAAAGCCATCCTCTAATTGGCGCAGCCATGTTTGCCCGCCGTCGGTAGTGTGCATGACGTAGTTGGCAAAATTTACGTCCAGACCGCTTGCCCAGGCGGTGTCGGTACTCAAGCCGCAAATACTGCTGGCGTACGGTTCTTGTCCCATCGGGATGCTGCCGCCTTGCCAGGTTTGCCCGCCATCTGATGTTTTGACGAACACCAGGCTGTCCATCGCCACCCATGACCAATTGTTGGCAGTCACCTGGTATTTCATCGCAATTTCCCAGGCGACTTCCTCATTTTCAGGAGCGATTCGCAAATCGTAAACGCTGACTACATCGGGCAGGTCGGGCACGTAGGTCTGCCATTGTGCCTGTAACGCAGCGATGGAAATGCTGAAAAGGGAGAGAAGTAAAGCCTTTTTCATTGTGAAGTATTGAAGTGAAAAAATAGAGGATATCCGAACGTCGGCAGGGTTCAAAACCCTGTCCATTACCCATAGAATAGCCCCGGAGGGGCGGCGATGTTTGTAGCA
>CAZHLB010000994.1:0-2615 GCA_964533005.1 uncultured Saprospiraceae bacterium | reverse complement strand
GGAATGCGTCGGAAAAGTTATTAGCTCCTTCCCGTCTTCCGCCGACCAAAGTTTGATAGTCCTGTCGGCGCTGCCCGTGAGCAGGTATTTGCCATCGGGCGAAATAGCGACTGCCGTCACCTCATTCGTATGACCCAAAAGTGTCAGAATGAGCTGCCCCTCCCTTGACCAAAGCATCGCATTGCGGTCTCTGCTGCCGGTCAAGATGTATTTGCCGTCGGATGAAAAAGTGGCGGCGAGGATGTTGTCCTGATGCCCTGTCAATGTGCCCACCAGTTTGTTTTCGGCGAGCGACCACAAGTCTGCCTTTTCGTCGGCAGCGCTGCCGGTCAGAAAGAGTTCTCCTTCGGGCGAAAAGGCAATCGCACTGACGCCATCGAACGAGGGATATGCTCGAATTTCTTTGCCCGTAGTCATCCACAATTTTGCTGTCCAGTCCCAGCCTACAGTGACAATGCTTTTGCCATCCGGCGAAAAAACAGCGGAGGACAAAGGCGACACGTGAGCGGAAAAAGTGGCGATTTCCTTCCCGTCGAGCGACCAGAGTTTAGCCAGGTTGTCGTCTCCGCCCGTCAAAACTTGCTGTCCGTCGGGGGAAAAGGCAGCCGTTGTGACCCAAGCCGTGTGCCCGGTGTACGTGGTCAACACCTCTCCGCCGAGCGACCATCGCCTCACCAGGTTGTCGCGGCTTGCCGTCAAAATACTTTTTCCGTCGGGGGCAAAGTCAACGCAGGTGATGATGGCAGGCGCTCGAAAAACCTGCAATTCCTTGCCGTCGGGCGACCAAAGTTTTGCCGTGCCGTCGAAGCTGCCGGTGAGAATTTGTTGCCCGTCGGGGGAAAAAGCGACCGACTGCACCTCGTCCAGATGCCCCGAAAAAGTGGCGAGTTCCCTGCCGTCCGGCGCTGACCAAAGCTTGGCGGTTTGGTCTTTGCTGCCGGTCAGGATGTAGTTGCCGTCCTTGGAATAAGCCACGGCATTGATATGGCTGTTGTGCCCGGCGAGGGTGTCGAGCGGCTTGCCTTCGGACGACCAAATGATGCACGTGTGATCCCAACTGCCGGTGAGCACGTGTGTGCCGTCGGGCGAAAAAGCCACGCTGCCCACGCTACTGGCGTGCCCGGCGAAGTTGACCAGCAATTTGCCTTCGAGCGACCAGAGTTTAGCCGTGTGGTCGTGGCTGCCAGTCAGCACCGCATTGCCGTCGGGTGCGAAGGCACAATCGAGGATGACGTTGGGGTGCTCCTGGAAGCTGGTTTTGTAAAAATAGTTGGCGTTGTTGCTGATGATTTCGTGAAAGGCGGCGGCGGGAGCAGGCTCGTCGGGGTGAATTTTCATCAGGTGCTCGGCGAAGCGCAAAGCGACGGTCGGGTTCATTCTCGCCACTTGCAAAGCCCGCACAGCGTTTCGGCTGGCAACCGCCGACCGTTCGGCAGTTTGCCTGGCAAGCGAAGCGGCTTTTTCGGCGGCAATGGCTTTTGCCTCGCTTTTTTTAGCGTCGTCGCGCTGGCGGATGATTTTTTGGGAAACAGCTTCCACCTTTTCATCCACGAGTTTGGCTTTGGTAGGGTCGTAGGTTCGGGCGGCATTGTATTTTCGGATGGCTTCCAGGTAGTCGCCTTTTTTTTCTGCTGCCTTGGCTTTTTCGATGAGGCAATCGAAGTCCTTGCAAGGAGCGGGTTGCGCACGAAGCGCAAAGGATAGCCCTGAAATCAGAAGGAGGGTGTAGAAACTTTTCATAGTTCAAGTTTTGAAAGGTGAGAATCCGGCGGAGCAGGTTATTTCGATTGCTGCTCGCAGAACCGGATTTTTTCTTTGACTTCTTGGTTGGTGGAATCAATGATTGCTGCTGCTTTTAATTTTTCGAGCGCAAAAAACCATTCATCTGTCAGGATGAAAGTATCGGCTTCACGCAGGAGTTGTTCCACCTGCGTTTTTTCCTTCGCCGCTTTTTCGTTTAAAAATCTTTGCAAGGCAACGTTGGCAATTTCTTGCTGCTCGATTGCCTTACTCCTTTGCTCACGAGCTAAAACCAGCCCGACCATTGCCAGTGCGAAAGCAATCGCCACTGTCACCACCAGCATCCTCGCCCGTTGGCGTTGCCGCTGGACTTCCCGGAATGCTTTTTCAAGTTCCTCCTTGCGGCGGCGCTCCTCGGCTGCCTCTCGCAGGGCTTCTTCTTCCCGGCGGCGCAAGTCTTCCAGTTCTTGCTCCCGGCGCAGGCGCTCGGCTTCTTCCATGCGTTTTTTGCGGAAAGTTTTGACCGGCTCGACCAGGGTATCGTGGCTGATTTCGTAGTAAAAAGTGCCCAGTCGGGGTTCTTTGCGCAGCAAGCGGCTGTTTTCGAGGGCATCGAGCAAAGACTTTTCTATACCGGGCAATTCCAGCAAAGTTTCCTCGTCCACGCTGCGGCGGCGACCCTGGTCGGTCAGCAATTCATCTTCGATGAGGCGGCGGGCGGGCAATTGGGCTTCGGCGGCCTGTTTCGGCGCCAATACAAGACACGCAATTACAGTCGAACCACGTAGAACTCTAGATCCCCACATGATCGCACCTCCTATAGCCTCCCGCTATTCACCGTAACCAAGCACACTCTCTTTGTCTTCGTTCCCAAC
>CAZHLB010000993.1:0-2616 GCA_964533005.1 uncultured Saprospiraceae bacterium | reverse complement strand
CACAGCCTTTAGGCTGTTTTGGGGTGCGGCGTTAACGCCGCTGTATGCTTTGTAACACGCAGCGACGTAAACGCCGCACCCCAAAACAGCCTGAAGGCTGTGCTACCGGGACTACCGCATCCCGAAAAATTTTGAAAAATTCTTGCTCAAAAACCCTCTCTCTCCGAATGGTTGCTTTCCTTGGCGGAGCATTAAATCAAGATGAAAATGAAACTCAGGCTCATCGTTTCAACCCTCCTTGCGGCTTGTTTCCTTGTCGCAACTGCACAACCTCCCTACCAATTTGGCTTGGCGAAAGAAACCGCCTTTCTCGGCGGCGGCACGGCGGCGCTGGGTTTGGGGCTTTATTTCAACACAAAAACCCCGCTGTTCACGCCCGATGAATTGCAAACCCTGAACCCGATGGACATCAACGCCTTCGACCGCCTGGCGACGGGGAAGAACTCGATGAAGGCGCACTACGCCAGCAATGTTCCGCTCTACGGCTCATACGCTTTGCCAGTTTTGTTTCTTGCTGACAAGGAAACCCGGCGGGATTTTCCTCAAATACTCAGCCTGTTCAGCGAGACCATCCTGCTCAATGCCGGGGTGACTTTTTTGATGAAATCCACTTTCCGCCGCCCTCGCCCCTACGTTTTCGACCCGAATGTTGACCTGACCCGCAAGCAAAAACGCAATGCCAAAGCCAGTTTTGTCTCCGGTCACACCAGCACGACGGCGGCGAACACATTTTTCATGGCGAAGGTCTATTCCGATTATTTCCCGGATAGCAAGTTGAAGCCTTACGTTTGGGGCAGCGCCATCGTGGTTCCGGCGGTCACGGGCTACTTGCGGGTGCGGGCGGGGCGGCATTATCCGACGGATACGATTGCGGGGTACATCATTGGAGCGGCGGCGGGGTATTTTGTTACCTATCTGCACCGGAATACAGATTGAAAGTAGTTCGCTTCAAACCGTCCCGTAGGGACAAAACATCGGTAGCAACTGCTATCAACCTAAACCCTCAGTCCCGTAGGGACGGAACATTTGTGAAGCAAAACGCTTGAAAATGTTGCGTCCCTACGGGACGGGTAGGTTGGGTGGTCGGCTCTTGCTACCGATGTTGTGTCCCTACAGGACGAAGGAGAACCGACATTTATCGTTGCTCAAAATCAAAATGATTGACATGAAAAACAGACTCATCCTTCTCCTCGCAGGCTTCGCCGCCTTGCTCTGCCAGCCTTGCTTTGCGCAACCACCGAAAGTGAATTTGGAACAACTCGCCAAACAAGTCGAGCCGAAAGTCATCGAGTGGCGACGGCATTTTCACCAATACGCCGAGCTGTCGAACCAGGAATTCAAAACTGCCGCAAAAGTGGCGGAACACTTGAAATCATTGGGCTTGGAAGTCAAAACCGGCATCGCAAAAACCGGCGTCGTCGCCATTTTGAGAGGCGGAAAACCCGGTGCGGTCATTGCCTTGCGAGCTGACATGGACGCTTTGCCGGTGACCGAAAGAGTGCCCCTGCCCTTCGCCTCGAAGGAACGCTCGACCTACCTGGGGCAAGAAGTTGGCGTGATGCACGCCTGCGGTCACGACTCACACACCGCCATTTTAATGGGCGTTGCGGAAATCCTGACCGGCATGAAAAAAGACCTGAACGGCACGGTGATGTTCATTTTTCAGCCTGCCGAGGAGGGAGTTCCGCCAGGCGAGGAGGGCGGCGCTCAATTGATGTTGAAAGAGGGACTATTCGAGCCGCCTTTTCCGAAGCCGGAAGTGATTTTTGGTTTGCACGTCAGTTCCGACCTGGAGGTGGGTAAAATTCGCTACAAACCAGCCGGCACGATGGCGGCAGCAGACCAGTTCATCATCAAAGTCAAAGGCAAACAGACGCACGGCAGCCGTCCCTGGTCGGGGGTTGACCCCATCGTGACTTCGGCGCAAATCATTCTTGGCTTGCAAACCATCATTAGCCGCCAGACCGAACTGACCAGAGAAGCAGCCGTGATTACCGTCGGAAAAATCACCAGCGGAGTCCGCAATAACATCATCCCCGAAGAAGCGGAAATGATTGGCACCGTCCGCACCCTCGACACCGCCATGCAACGGGAAATCCACGAGCGCATCCGCCGCACCGCCACCAACATCGCCGAAAGCGCCGGAGCAGTTGCCGAAGTGACCATCCACAGAGGCTACCCGGTGACTTACAACGACCCGGAATTGACGAAAAAAATGCTGCCTTCGCTATACATCTCGGCAGGCGGCGAGCAAAACGTGCTGGTGAGCCGCCCCATCACGGGCGCTGAGGATTTTTCATTTTATGCCCAAAAAGTGCCGGGCTTGTTCTTTTTCCTCGGCGGAATGCCCAAAGGCATGAACCCGCTCGACGCTGCGCCGCACCACACGCCTGATTTTTTTATTGACGAAAGCGGCTTCACGACGGGCATCAAAGCTTTGTGCCAGTTGACTTTGGATTACTTGGAAAGGGAAAGGCGCTCTGCGCCCCGTACACGAAACCATCGCCTTGCTGCCCTGCACGCATTCTTCCGGTATGTTCAGTCCGAAGAGCCCGACCGCATGCTTCAGTGCCAAAAAATCCTCGCCATTCCCCAGCGGCGACACGCCCGTCCGAC
>CAZHLB010000992.1:0-2619 GCA_964533005.1 uncultured Saprospiraceae bacterium | reverse complement strand
ACAAAGCGACTTGCAGACTTGCAGACAGGTGTTTCATGAAGACGCCACATGAGCCTTTCTTTTGAATCAAGGGCATAGGTCTAACTGCTTTCTAAGCAAATTCTATATAACCATTAAGTTTCGCCGAAAGAGGTCACGCTACCTTTGCCTCATTGAAAGAACAATTCATTTTTTCCTCTCAGCTAAACCTCCTGAAAGTAAAAAATGGACTAAAAACTAACCGTTATGAAATTGAAATTGACCTTGTTTGCAATGACTGCTTTCATTGCCATTTTTAGCGTGAATGCCAGCTTTTCACAGGGCTGCGTCGCCATCCGCAACATGAGTTGCACCAGCAGCGCTGCTGGCATCAGCGGCAACTCAACCGGGTTGCTTAACAAAGGCGAATTCCAGGCTTTGATTGGCTACCGCCATTTTAAATCGTTCCGCCATTTCAGGGGAAAACACGAAGAACCCAACCGGGTGGCGGAAGGCACGGAGGTCATCAACTACTTTAATTCCTTCGATTTGGGATTGAGCTATTCCGTGACAAATCGCCTGTCCGTCACCGCTGTTTTGCCGGTGACTTTCAACGACCGTTCTTCGATGTACGAACACTACGGCAACTCGGAAGAAGCCAACCCGGAGCGCAAGCGTTTCGAGACAAACTCAACAGGCATCGGCGACCTACGCCTCTCTGCTACCTATTGGTTGTTGAATCCGCACAAATACATGAACGGCAATTTCGCCGTTGGCTTGGGCATCAAAGCGCCGACCGGCAATGACGGCGTGGAGGATGATTTTCACAAATTGGACAGCGTGGGCAACGATTACACCATTCGCCGGGCGGTTGACCAAAGCATCCAATTGGGCGACGGCGGCTGGGGCGTGAACCTCGAAGTGCAAGGCTATCATTCGCTTTTCAAAAGCGCATCGGTCTATTTTAACGGCTTTTACCTCGCCAACCCCCGCCACGTCAACAACACGCTTCGCAACATTAACCTCGACCCGGCAGACCCGCACAGCTACCTGTCGGTGGCTGACCAATACGCTGCCCGCCTGGGTCTCAGCTACAACGTTGCATCGAATTTTGCCGTGAGCGCAGGCAGCCGCATCGAAGGCATTCCTTCGTCAGACCTCATCGGCGAGAGCAAGGGTATGCGCCGCCCCGGCTACATTATCTCCGTTGAGCCGGGCGTTTCGTATGCTCGTGGCAACGCCACTTTCACCCTGAATACGCCGATTGCCGTTTTCCGCAACCGGGTGCAAAGCGTGAGAGACATCGAAAGGACGGAGGAGACTGGAAACTATACCATCGGAGACGCTGCTTTCGCTGATTACCTGATAAATGCGACGGTGACGTATCGCTTCGGCGGCGAGAAAATGGAGCATCAGCCCATGTGGAAAGAAGCGCCCTCTGGCGGCAAATAACCAAGTGAAAGATTGCTCGACTTGACAAGTCGAAAAAGCGGGTTTTTGAGGTCATCTCAAAAGCCCGTTTTCATTTTATTGAATCTTCGTCAGCTTCAACTTGCTTTCCGGTCGAATCGCCAGCAAGCCCGTCACCACGACTGTGTCGCCTGCCTTCAAGCCTTCCGTAATCTCCACGAAAGACGAATCCCGGATGCCCGTTTCCACCACCTGGAACTTGGGCGAGCCGTTGGCAAAAATCACCACCTGCTTGTTGCGAGCCTGCGGAATCACTGCCTGCGTAGGCACAATCACCGACGGGATTTGGTCGCCCAATTTCAAAATCACTTTCGCAAAAGCGCCGGGTTGCAAGGAAGGATGGTTGCCTTGGACGAGCGCCCTGATTTTCAGACTGCGGGTGTTTGCCTCCACCTCCGTTTCCGTGGCGACCAACTGGGCGCTGAATTGCTTTTCATTGCCAGCTACCGTGAAACGCACGGTTTTTCCCTTGCTGAAAAACTCGCTGTATTTCTCCGGCACGGTGAAATCCAGTTTTAACTGGCTGACTTGCCGCAACGTCGTCAGCAACGTCGAAGGCGAGACGTAGGCGCCAACGCTGACATTCCGCAAACCCAACTTGCCGGAGTACGGCGCACGGATTTCGGTCTTTGAAATGTTCACCCGCACCAGTTCGATGTCGGCTTTGATGTTGTTCACCTGCAACTCGCTCAAGTCCACTTCTTGCTGGCTGATGCCGCTGATTTTCAGCAGTTCCCGCTGGCGTTCCAGGGTCTTTTGAGCGATTTCGAGTTGCACCTGGAGCTTTTTCAGTTGGGCTTGCAAGTCTTCATCGAAGAGCTTGGCGAGCAGCGCCCCTTTTTGCACCGCCGCTCCTTCCTGCACGTTCAGGCTGACAAGCCTGCCAGAGATTTCAGGGCGGATTTCTGTCTCCTCGAAGGGCAGCAAAGTACCTGGCGCTTCGAGGTTTTCCGCCAAAACTTTGGTTTTGGCGATGAATGCCTCGACCTGCACGGGTCCCCCTCTCATGCCGCCGGGAGCGCCGCCGCCACCCGCCGGGGCTTTTTGTTCTTTTTTGGATTGACAGGAAAAAACGAGTGGTAAGATTGTGAGCAGGAGTAATGGAATTGCTTTCAAATGGGACATGCGGAGTTGATTGTTGATTGCTAATTATTGATTGTTAATTGGCAACTGTTTAGACTGTTTAGTACT
>CAZHLB010000991.1:0-2621 GCA_964533005.1 uncultured Saprospiraceae bacterium | reverse complement strand
GTTACGTTTCTTTCGGGCAAAAAAAGGTGATGCGGCGTTGGGGAAAGCATCAGTATTGGAATGTGTTCAGCGGGAAGAGAATATTGGGAGCAAATGGTACGGGGACAATCAGCAAGTCAGTGGATATGTTCTCATTTTGGAACCGGAGATGCGGCAAAGATGGAAAAAGCATTCTCTTTTTCACCCCTTCCCGTCTAAAAAGATTTCCACATCGTCTTGGTCTGCAAGGAATTGCAAGGATTTTCGGTAGGAATTTAACATTTCGGCGGACAGGCTCGAAGTGAAAATGGCTTCGATTTCGGAGGCTCTGTACAGCGTTTTCCCCGAAAAATCCACCACCGAACTGTCGCCGGAATAAGTCAAGCCTTTTTCATCCTTTCCGACCCGGTTCACGCCGACCACGTAGGTTTGGTTTTCAATTGCCCTCGCTACCAAAAGCTGTTGCCAATGAAAACTGCGCCGGTCGGGCCAATTGGCGACGTAAATCAAAACATCGTAGCCTTCGGCGTTTCGACTCCAAATCGGGAAGCGCAGGTCGAAACAAATCAGCGGGTAGAATTTCCAGCCTTGCCATTCCACCAGCAATTTTTTCCGCCCGGCAGTGTACGCTTCATGCTCGCCTGCGAGCGTGAAAAGATGGCGCTTGTCGTAAGTTTGAAAATTACCGTCTGGTTGCATCCAAACCAGGCGGTTGAAAAACTTCCCGCCTTCCGTCGCAATGAAACTTCCGGTGACCGCTGCATCGAGCCGTTTCGCCTGTTCCTGAAGCCATTGCATGGTCTTTCCACTCATGCCTTCCGCAAGTTTCGATGGCTCCATGCTGAACCCGGTGGTGAACATTTCCGGCAAAACGACCAAGTCGGTCTGCCCCGCCAAGCTTTCTAATTTCTTGGAAAACATGGACAGGTTGGCTTCGATGTCTTCCCAATGCAGGGAAGTTTGGACGGTGGTTATGCGAAGATTTTCTTTCATAAACAGCCTGTTTTTTTGCCAAAAAGAGCGGCGGCAAACTTAGGCAATCTACCGGGCGGCTCGTTCAAAGCGACCTTCCCAGAGCAATCATTTTGTGTCTCAAAAATTAAATCTCACCCAATGCAGGCTGAAATTTTTCAACCTTGGCTAACTATCTGGCGTTGAGGCTTGACAATTTTTGAAAAACATCTTAACTCGCCCCAAGCCTGTTCCGGTCAAGTCGGGACGGGCTTTTTTCAGCTAAACACGGAATTTGGCAGCCGACAGCTTTCTGACTTGTTTTGCACACCTGACATGAATTGCTGCCCCTGTCTAAAACCTAAATTTTTGAAATCATGGTAGCAGAGAAATTGAACGGTTCTTCGGTCAAAAAGAAGACCCACATGAAGCAGTGGAGCCAGTTGAAAGGCGAGAACTCCTGGACGATGTTCAAAGTCATGTCCGAATTCGTGGACGGTTTTGAACGGCTCAACCAAATCGGGCCCTGCGTCTCGATTTTTGGCAGCGCTCGCACCAAACCTGACCATCCGGTTTACAAAACCGCAGTTGACATCGCCCGCCGCCTGACGGAAGAAGGCTTCGGCGTCATCACCGGCGGAGGCCCCGGCATCATGGAAGCGGGGAACAAAGGCGCCTCACTCTACGGCGGCATCTCGGTAGGCTTGAACATCCACCTGCCGCACGAGCAGAACCACAACCAATTTGTGGACGGCGACAAAAACCTTAGCCACCGCTATTTTTTCGTGCGAAAAGTGATGTTCGTGAAATATGCGCAGGCTTTCGTGGTGATGCCAGGCGGCTTCGGTACGCTCGACGAAATGTTTGAGGTGCTGACGCTGATTCAGACCAAGCGCATCAACCGGGTGCCAGTGGTGCTGCTCGGTTCGAGCTATTGGTCAGGTCTGCTTGCCTGGCTGAAAAGCACGATGCTGGAACATGGGAATATCAACAGCGAAGACCTCCGTCTTTTTTACATCGTAGACAGCGCCGAGGATGCGGTGCGCATCATTGCTGATTTCTACGCAGGTGAGAACAAACTCAAAACGAATTATCATCTTGAATAGGTTTAGCAAGTTTAGGGAGGTTTAGAAAGTTTAAAGCCGCCATTTTTCGAGTGAAAAATGGCGGCTTTAAACTTTCTAAACCTCCCTAAACCTGCTAAACCTCGGCTATTCTTCTGGCTCTCCGAGGTTGAAATTATTCAGGAAACCAGTGTGAAAATTCCCCGCCCGGAAATTCGGGTCTTTCATCAATTTCTTGTGAAAAGGAATGGTCGTCTTCACCCCTTCGACGATAAATTCATCGAGCGCCCGCTCCATTTTCGTGATGACTTCCTCCCTGGAACGTGCCCTGCAAATCAGCTTGGCTATCAACGAATCATAATAAGGTGGAATCACATAGCCTGCGTAGGCGTGCGTGTCAACTCGGACGCCGTGACCTTTTGCTGTGTGCAGCGATAAAATTTTACCGGGCGACGGGCGAAAATCTCGGTACGGGTCTTCGGCATTGATGCGGCATTCCATGGCGAACATTTCCGGGTAATAATTCTGCCCGGAAATCTTTTCCCCCATCGCAATCTTGATTTGCTCCTTAATCAAGTCATAATCAATCACTTCCTCCGTCACCGGGTGCTCGACCTGGATGCGGGT
>CAZHLB010000990.1:0-2625 GCA_964533005.1 uncultured Saprospiraceae bacterium | reverse complement strand
GCTGGGGTTGATGCGAGAATCCAACAGCTTAGCAATGAAGGTCTTGGATTCGCTCGACGTGGACAATGTGGAGCTTAAGCAACACATCGAAGACTCCGTTCAGCGCCGCACCTCGTCGGTTTCCACCATCCAGGTCGGCAACCTTCCGCTCAACAAGCAGGCAGAAAAAGTCCTCAAGGTTACCTTCCTCGAAGCCAAAGCCTTGAGGAGCGACGAAATCGCACCGGAACACCTCGTGCTTTCCATTTTGAAACATAAGGATAACCCAGCTTGCAAGATTTTAAGCCAATTCGACGTGGACTACGAAATCTATAAATCCGAACTGGAATTCGTGCGCCAGGAATGGGATTACCGGGGCGGCGGCGCCGACGTCTATTCCCAAACTCCCAGCGACGACGATTCTTCCTCCTCTTCTTCCTCCTCTTCTTTCGAGGATGACGACAGCCGCTACCAACAGCAGCAGCGGAAAGGTCAGCAGAAATCACGCACCCCGGTGCTCGACAATTTCGGCAGGGACGTGACCAAGCAGGCAGAGGAAAACAAGCTCGACCCGATTATCGGTCGGGAAAAAGAAATCGAGCGAGTCTCGCAAATCCTCAGCCGCCGCAAGAAAAACAACCCGATTTTGATTGGCGAGCCGGGCGTTGGCAAAACTGCCATCGTGGAAGGCTTGGCGATGAGGATTCAACAGAAAAAAGTGCCTCGCACCTTATATAATAAGCGCCTTGTCATGCTCGACCTGGCGGCGTTGGTGGCTGGTACGAAGTACCGGGGACAATTCGAGGAGCGCATGAAAGCCATCATGAACGAACTCGAAAAGACCCGGGAAGTCATCTTGTTCATTGATGAAATTCACACGATGGTCGGCGCAGGTGGCGCAACCGGGTCGCTCGATGCTTCCAATATTTTCAAGCCCGCCCTCGCAAGAGGCGAGTTGCAGTGCATCGGCGCTTCCACCCTCGACGAGTATCGCCAGTACATTGAAAAAGACGGCGCTCTCGACCGCCGTTTCCAGCGGGTGATGGTTGACCCGCCCTCGCCGGAAGACACCATTCACATCCTCGAAAACATCAAGGAAAAATACGAGGACTTCCACAACGTGGTCTATTCGGACGAAGCTGTCAAAGCCTGCGTGACATTGAGCGACCGCTACATCAGCGACCGTTTCCTGCCAGACAAAGCCATTGACGTGCTGGACGAGGTGGGCGCAAGGGTTCACCTGAAAAACATCAACGTCCCACGCCACATCGAGGAGTTCGAGAAGAAAATCGAGCAAATCAAAGACTTGAAAAACTCGGCGGTCAAAAACCAGCAATATGAACGTGCCGCCGACCTGCGAGACGAAGAAAGCAAACTGCTCCGCCAGCTCGATTTCGCCAAAATGCAGTGGGAAGAAGAAAGCAAAACCCGCCGCTACCCCGTCAACGACGAAGACATTGCCGAAGTGGTCGCCATGATGACCGGCATCCCCGTCAAGCGGGTCGCCCAAAGCGAGAGCAAGAAGCTGGTGAACATGGGCGAAGACATGAAGAAGATGATTATCGGGCAGGACGAAGCGGTGGTCAAAATCGTGAAAGCCATCCAGCGCAACCGGGTCGGTTTGAAAGACCCGAAAAAGCCAATCGGCACTTTCATTTTTCTGGGGCCCACCGGCGTCGGGAAGACCGAATTGGCAAAGTCGCTGGCTCGCTACTTGTTCGATTCCGTTGATTCGCTCATTCGCATTGACATGAGCGAATACATGGAAAAATTCAGCATCAGCAGGCTCATCGGCGCTCCTCCGGGCTACGTTGGCTACGAAGAAGGCGGTCAATTGACGGAGCGGGTGCGGCGCAAACCTTACTCGGTGGTGCTGTTGGATGAAATCGAAAAGGCGCACCCGGATGTCTATAACATTTTACTCCAGGTGCTCGACGATGGTCAGTTGACGGACAGCCTCGGCAGGCGGGTGGATTTCAAGAACACCATTATTATTATGACTTCCAATATCGGCGTCCGCCAACTGAAAGACTTTGGTCAGGGCGTTGGTTTTGCCACCAAAGCACGTGTCGAACATGCCGACGACCACGCCAAAGGAGTCATTCGGGACGCCTTGAAAAAGACCTTTGCGCCTGAGTTTTTGAACCGCATTGACGATATCGTCATCTTCAATAGCCTGAGCCGGGAGCAAATCTTCGCCATCATTGACATCAGTTTGAAAGACGTGTACAAGCGACTCAAGGCGCTCGGTTTCAGCCTCGAATTGTCAGAGAACGCAAAGAGTTTTGTCGCCGAAAAAGGCTTCGACCCGCAATTCGGCGCTCGCCCGCTCAACCGTGCGATTCAGAAGTACATTGAAGACCCCCTCGCCGAGTTTCTCCTCAACGAGAGCCCGTCGGAGGGCACACCGCTTGAAGCTATCATGAACGAAGAAGGAACGGGATTGAGAATATTAGTTGCCAAAACCGTTGACTTGGATGTTTGAGCAACTGTTTAAATAGCGTTCTTTTATCACGGTCAATGTCTGAACTGGTTTCAGGCATTGACCGTTTGCATTTCTAACAAGGTCAAAAAGTCCATTTCACCAATCCGGCAAGGCTGGATTTTGAAGCAAAAGCAGGAGTAGGAGAGGGCTGTTTTTTTGAT
>CAZHLB010000989.1:0-2632 GCA_964533005.1 uncultured Saprospiraceae bacterium | reverse complement strand
GTGGCGACCCGAAGCTGGGCTCGCTGGTTTACACCATGCCCATTGAAGGCGGAAAGCCGAAACTTATTACACCTGCGGGCCCCTCCTACCTGCACGGCTGGTCGCCCGACGGGAAGTGGCTGACCTACACCGGGCTGCGAAACAACGAGTACGACATCTACAAAATACCGGCAAAAGGCGGCAAGGAAATCCGCCTGACCCAAGCGCCCGGCTTGGACGACGGCTCCGAGTACAGCCCCGATGGGAAATACATTTATTTCAACTCCGTCCGCTCCGGCATGATGCAGCTTTGGCGCATGAAACCTGACGGGAGCGAGCAAGTGCAACTCACCGACGACGATTTCAACAACTGGTTTCCCCACGTTTCACCGGATGGGAAATGGCTGGTTTTCCTGTCGTACATGCCAGATGTGAATCCAAGCGACCATCCTTTTTACAAACATGTTTATCTGCGGAAAATGCCGACGGCGGGTGGCAGGGCGAAAGTGATTGCTTACTTTTTTGGCGGGCAAGGCTCGATTAACACGCCTTCTTGGTCGCCGGATGGGAGGCGGGTGGCGTTTGTGAGCAATACGGGGATGTGAGAAACAAAATCGGCTTTCATGCCTGGCGATTTGTGCCGCCTCGCTTTTTCTTTTTTGCTTCTGCTCTGACGTTTTTTACGAAAGGAACAGGCATGTTCACAATGACGGCAATTTGATTGTCAGTGAGGTTGGGAAATTGCTTGTCCAGTTTGATGATTACTTCCTTTGCTTTCCATTCCTCGCCTTGGGCGAAGCCTTGTACGACACCCTGAGCAACGCCTTTTACGATGCCTATTTTTTCGCCTTTCTCCATGATGTAATCATACATTGTCTCTGCCATGTCTTTAATTTTTAATGGTATTTTTTCCTGTAAGTACCGCCAGTTCTGCTCATCTGGCTTGTTGACTGCCCAAAGATAAGTGAATACCGTTTGGGTAAAACGCTCGATGATGAAGTCCTCGTAAGTTTCCTGGGTGTACGAAAATATGATTTCGTGGTGCAGCAGCACAAAATCCCAATCCCGTTTGTGCTTGAAAAGCAACGCCATGCATTGCAGCAAACCCAGCTTCATCATCAACAGTTGGTCGTCCTCGTAGTTTGTCAGGTTGACGAGCAAGGCGTCGAAGTTGGGAATGAATTTTTTCAGCACCGGGTCGGCTATTTCACCAAAAAACTCTGCCAGCGGCTTGAAGCGGAAACCTTCCTCACCGTGATAAACGATGATGGGAATAATGATGGTCAGCGTCTGTTCCTGCTCGATTTGCTTGTCCCAGATTTCCAGCATGTAGCGCAATAGTTGCAGCGCCAGGCGGCTCGGTGGGGAGCTTTTGTGCTCGAAAAGCAAGCTGACTTTCACCGGGAGTTTGTCTTTCCAATTGCAGTTATACACCACGTCCGATTCGAACTTGTCCAGTTGCAGCGTCAGGTAGGAATTGTCGTCAAGCGCCAGGCTGTCCAAATCAAGGTTGGACGAAATTTCAAGAGAGACGAAATTTTTTAAGAAGGCGACTACTTCCGATTTGATTTGGAAGGTGGCGACGAAGAGATCGTTGAAAGGTTGGTTTGCCATAGTTTTGCTTAATTCTTGTAATCTCATAAGGTTTGCCAAAACAAAGTGCCTCATTGGTTCTTTTCCGCCGCTTCTTCCCGCTTTCCCAGCTGCTTCCGTGCATCCAACTTGATGATTTTACTTGCAAGCAACCGTGCCTCCTGCCCCGGATTTTTAAACCAATTCACCGACCAAACCGGCAGGTACGACAAGCCCGCCTGCACGATTTTCCCTCGTTGCTGGCTCTCCCAAACGCTGGCGGTACAGCCTGATTTCGCAAAAAAACCGTCGGAATGAAGGAGGATGGGCGGCTCGCCGGCAGCAGTAGATTTAACGCTCAGGTGAACCGGAAGCCCCGCAAACGTTGCATTTCTGACCAACCGATTTTCCTCGACGTAGGGTCGCAAAGCATTGGCAACCTCCTGGGCGAAGACCGATTTTGCGGGTTTGCTCTCCACGAACTTGCCGAGGGCTTCCATCGAAATTTGCAGCCACTCCTTGTTGCCGCTGTTTGCGCTTTCCGCCAATTGGATGAGGTGGGCAAGCAGCCAGGCACCTGCCTCATGTTTTTTCGAGCGAAATTTTTCGAGGTTTTCGTCGGATAGCGAATGCACCAGGTACATTTTCTGGAAGGGCATTTTTGACAACAGGCGCATTTGATTGACACCTTCGGGCGTGTTTAGGAAGGCGAGTTTTTTGGTCAGAGAGCCCTTCAAGTTGACCGTTCCGTAGGTGCTTGAGCCTATCAGGATGTCGAATTGCTGCCCGAACAGTTCGTCTAACTGACAGACAGTCATGCCGTTGCGCTCCAACTGCATGATTTTTTCGCTGCCGAAGGCATTTTGTTGCTTGAGTTTCAGCAGGTAGTAAGCGATGAGGTCTCGCTGCTCCAAAGTCATAGCGACGATGCCGACGGAAGGGTAAACCCGCTGCGGGGTCTGCTTGATTTGGTTCAGCAAGCGGATGATGTGCTGGGCTTCCACGTCGTTGGTTTCTTCCAGTTCGTGGAAGCGGCCTTCGACGTTTTCCACTGAAAAACGGGCGGCAAATTCCTGGAAAT
>CAZHLB010000988.1:0-2635 GCA_964533005.1 uncultured Saprospiraceae bacterium | reverse complement strand
TGCCATTCCATCAACAATCATGTAATCATGTAATCATCAATCATTTAATCAAAAAGAAACCAAGCTAAAATTCGGGATTGCCCTCGTTTGCAGAAATGAACAACATATCCTTCGGCGGCGCTTCCCGGACATGGCAAAAACTCCTTCCCTCAAACTCTTCCACCTTGTCAAATCGCTCACCGGCAGCGAGAAGCGGTATTTCAAAATTTTCATCAACAGCAAAGACCCGGCGAACAACAAGTACGTCCGCCTCTTCGACGCCATCGAAGCGCAACCGGAATTCGACGAGGCGCAACTAATGAAAAGCGTTTACGGCGACGAGCCGGTGGAGACCCGAAAATACTCGGAACTCAAAGCCTACCTGCACGACCTGATTCTGAAAAGCCTCCAGTTTTATGACGAGAATTCGTCGGTGGACTACCGGGTGAAAAACTTGCTGATGGACGTGCGCACCGCCTTCAAACGTTCCTGGTTCGACGACGCCAAAGACCTGCTGCGCAAGGCAAAACGGGTGGCGGAGAAATACGAAGACTTCAACGCACTGCTTGAAATCCTGAATTGGGAAAAGCGCATCGCCTACGCTCAAATGGACATTCCCTTTCTCGACCGGGAACTGGAACGCATCATGCAGGAGGAACATACCTGCCTTGAGAACCTGCAAAACATCAGTGCATATAGGTCAATTTTTTTCAAGATTTTGGTCAGCATCCGCAAAGACGTTTCCCGCCGGGAACAGCAGGTGCAGGCGCTTCGCTCATTGATGGAAGACCCGCTTTTGCAGGATGAAAAGCAGGCAGGCTCGTTCACAGCGAAGGTTTTGTACCACCGGATTTACACGATTTTTCACTTCTCCACCTCCGATTTCGAGGCGTTTTACAAATCCAGCAAGACGCTATTGAAACTCATGGAAAGCAACCCGGCGATGCTCGGCGAGGATGTTTCCGAATACATTTCAGCATTGAGCAATCACGTGGTGAGTTGCGGCAGGCTGGAAAAAATCGAGGAGGTTCGGGCAACGCTGGACAAGCTTATCAAAGTAAAACCCATTAATTTGGATGACGAGGTGAAAATTCACCAGCAGTATTACAACAACAAATTCAGGCTCTGCATCGCCACCGGGGAGTTCGAGGAAGGCAAAAAGGAACTTCAGAAACACTTAGAAACCATTGAAAAATTTGACCGGCAGCATTTCAGCAAGAGCGAGTTCTACTTCCAATATTTCTACCTCAACTTCGGCGCAGGCGACTTTGAAAAAGCCCTCGATTGCCTGAATGATTGGCTGAAATTGCCAGACACGGTGGAGCGAAAAGACCTGCAAAGCCTCGCCAGGATTTTAAATCTCATCATCCATTTCGAGCTTGGAAACACCGTGCTGCTCGACAGCCTTTTGCGCTCCACGCAACGCTACCTGCGCAAGGAAGACCGCCTGTCCGCCTTCGAGCAAAAGATGATGCAGTTCATCCGGGAAGCTGGAAAACCGCATTCCAAAAAGGAAAAACGAGCAGCACTCGAAACCCTGAAATTGGATTTCGAGCGCTTACCCAAGTCACCGTCGTTCGGCATGTTCGACTTGATTTCGTGGTTGGAGAGCAAAATCAGCGGCAAGCCATTTGCCGCCGTGGTGAGGGATGCCTTTCGGAAGAAGGCTGGGGTGAGTGCGTGAAGTTGGAAAGCGATTTATTTCCCCTTCTTCACCGAGACAAAACCAAATGTGGTCGCATTGGAAGCAGGTGTTGCGAATTCATCGCCCCGGATAATCACGTCGTCCCAGTTGATGTAGCCGGTGGAGCCGGTGTTGCCGGGAATGTAGTTGATGCCGCCTTTGATTTGCAGGCTTTCCCGCTCGCTGAGGGCAGCTTTTTCGAAGTCGTTGAGTTGTTTCTTTGCCATAACTGAGAGTTTTTTTTGTGATTGGTGACTGGTGATTTGTGACTGGGCTGCCCATTCACAAATCACTATTCACCAATCACTTTGAATTCTACTTTTCCACGCTAAAAGTAGCTACGAAACTTACCCGGCTCGAAACCAAAAATTCCAAAAAGTCAGCTTGCTGAAATTTTCGATTGCCCTTGCCGGGATTTCGCTGCGAAAGTACAGGCTTCCGCTGTTTTTTCAGAAAACGTGTTTGTCAGCCGCTTTGCTGTTTCAAGTCCCAGCCGCCGTCGGCTTTTGACGCACAAAAGACCGGATGCACCAAATTGCCAGCAAAATGAAGGGCAAAGCGAACAGGGCAATCCGTGCGTTTTTGGTCAAAAGCCCAATCAGAAACAGCAACAAGACCAGTATCCCCATCGAAACGATTCCTGCCAAAATCAGCCACCTGTTTGGCTTTTTTTGAAACAGGGCAACCAGCACCATGAGTTGACCCAAAAATGGCAACAACACAAAAGGGTGCAGGAATGAATTGGCTACGTCATCTCGCTGAAACAGAAGCTGATATTCTATCTCAAAAACGAAGGCGGAATTTTCCTTTCCCCATTCTAAGTAGCAAATCAGGAAGGAAAGAAGCAAGGCGAGTAGGACGAGCTTTTTCATCGCCAATATTAGCTTGACAATTCGTAGTCTAAAGGTGACACCTGGAAATGAGATGTTTTTTGGGAGGAAAATGGTATTTTTTTGGCACAAAAAAGGCGAT
>CAZHLB010000987.1:0-2636 GCA_964533005.1 uncultured Saprospiraceae bacterium | reverse complement strand
CTCCCCATCCAATCTTGTTTTCCCTTAAATACACCTCCGCTGAAAAACACGGACAACCATGAATTACAAAGATTATTACGCCACCCTCGGCGTCGAAAAAAACGCCACGGAAAAGGACATCAAAAAAGCCTTTCGCCGCCTGGCGAACCAATACCATCCTGATAAAAACCCGGGCGACAAGGCTTCCGAAGAAAAATTCAAGGAAATCAACGAAGCGAACGAAGTGCTTTCCGACCCGCAAAAACGCAAGAAATACGACCAGCTCGGCGCTAATTGGGAAGCCTACCAGCAAGGCGGTTACGATTTTTCGCAGGCAGGCGGCAGCCCCTTCGGGCATGGCGGCAACGGAGGTCGCACCTATTATTTTGAAGGCGACCCGTCCGAGATTTTTGGCAAAGGCGGCAGCGGTTTTTCTAGCTTTTTCGAGCGATTTTTTGGAGGCGGCGGCGGTGGATTTAGAGGTGCGGGTGGCGGCGAAGAAGACCTTTTCGAGGCAATGAGAGGAGGAGGAAGAACCAGGCAAAGCAGGGCGTTCAAAGGCAACGACTGGCAAGCGGAAATGGAAATTAGCTTAGAAGAAGCCTTCGCCGGAACGACCCGCACCTTCGAGTTGCACGGTCAAAACCTGCGCATCAAAATCAAGCCCGGCGCAGCCGAAGGGCAGGTTTTGCGGTTGAAAGGAAAAGGCGCTCCTGGCGCAAGTGGCGGCGCTCCCGGCGACCTGCTGCTGACTTTGCGAGTGAGTCCGCACCCGCTTTTCCGAAGGGAAGGCGATAATTTGCTGCTTGAAAAACAGGTTGACCTTTTCACCGCCGTCCTCGGCGGCAAGGTGGAAGCGCCAACCCTGAGCGGCAACGTGCAGATGAATATTCCAAAAGGCATTGCGCCCGGCAGCACCCTGCGCTTGAAAGGCAAGGGAATGCCGAACTACGAAAACCCCGAACGACACGGTGACCTGCTTGTGAAAATCAACGTCCGCCTGCCGAAAAATCTCTCGCCGGAGCAAGAACGGTTGTTCGAGCGGCTGCGGGAGTTGGAGCAAGAAAAGCACGGCGTTTATGTTTGAGCTATATTTAGAGGTAAGACCTTTTAAAAAGGTGTCACCTCTGAGCAAACCAAAAAAAAAATGAACGACATGAATCTTCCCGCCTATCCCCCAGCCGAAACGCTGGATGAAGTTTTCGATGAATTTTTCACGGCATTTTTCAGCCGGAACATGCCTTGCCTCGCCAGCGATTTGCTGAAAGATGGTTTTCAGGAGCCTGAAATCGTTGAATCCGTGCGCCGCGCAATGTCTGTCCTCAACTCGGCGGGCATGGATGCCCGGCGGCATTTTCAATTGGTTTCGACCGTTCAGGAAGGTCTGGAAATTCGAGATTGCAAGTTGACGGCGCTGGGCTATGCGTTGGTTTTGATGAATGGGCCTGCGGACAATGCCGTCGTCGGGGATTGGCAATTGCAATTGATTCAGCAGTTCCTGGGCAAACGGGAAGGGTAAGTGGAGGCTCACGTTTACGAAACTTCAAAAGTTTCGTAAACGTAATCCGTGTCTTTTCAAAACAAACCTTTGCAAAAAGCAGCATCAAATCACGCTCATCTGATTCGCCAGGAAGCCGCCCGCCTCGGTTTTTCCTTCATCGGCATCGCCAAAGCGCAGCCGTTCGACGAGGAAGCACGCCGCCTCGAAGCCTGGTTGAGGCAAGGTTTTCATGGAAAAATGAAGTACATGGAAAACCATTTTGACCTGCGCACCGACCCCGCCAAACTCGTCCCCAACGCAAAATCGGTGGTGATTTTGATGCACAATTATTTCCCGCAAGAAAAGCAAGCTGACCCTGATGCCCCCAAAATCGCCCGCTATGCCTACGGCGAGGACTATCATTTTGTCTTGAAAAAAAAGCTGAAAGCCTTGCTGCAATTCATTCGGGAGAACATCGGAGAAGTCGCCGGGCGCTGCTTCGTTGACTCTGCGCCGGTGCTCGAAAGAGACTGGGCAAAACGTGCCGGGCTGGGCTGGACAGGCAAAAATACCTTGCTCATCCGCCCCGGCGCAGGCTCCTATTTTTTCCTCGCCGAACTCATTCTCGACCTCGAATTGCCTGCCGACCAACCGATGCAAGACCATTGCGGCACCTGCCGCCGTTGCATCGAAGCTTGCCCGACCGAAGCCATTTCGCCGCAAGGCTACCTGCTCGACGCCTCGAAGTGCATCAGCTACCTGACCATTGAATTGAGAGATGAAACCCTGTCGGCGGAGTTTTCCGGCAAAATGAAAAACTGGGCTTTCGGCTGCGACATCTGCCAGGAAGTTTGTCCCTGGAACCGCTTCTCGAAGCCGCACGATGAGCCAGCTTTCGAGCCGAAGCCGGAATTGACGAACATGACCAAGCGGGAATGGGAAGAAATCACGGAGGAGGTTTTTCAAAAAATCTTCAAAAACTCAGCGGTGAAGCGCACGAAATATGAAGGCTTAAAACGCAATCTGCGTTTTCTGAAATAGCAGTAAAACGAGGGTTTCAAACAATCAGCCGAAATCAAAAATCATTCTCTTTTCTTTCAACACATAGTCACATAGAGCACATAGTTTTTTGATTATCAACTCTATGTGCTCTATGTGACTATGTGTTGAAAGAAAA
>CAZHLB010000986.1:0-2639 GCA_964533005.1 uncultured Saprospiraceae bacterium | reverse complement strand
TCAGGTTGATAAGGGTTGATAAAAGTTAAGAGGGTTGATGCTGTCAAGCATCAACCCTCTCAACTTTATTAACCCTTATCAACATCTGCTTATCTTCGCCGACATGAAAAAATTACCAGTCGGACAGCCTGATTTTCGGCAAATCATTGAAGGTGGATATCTCTACGTGGACAAAACGGAGTGGATTTTTCGCTTGGTGACAGGCAGTCAATTTTACTTTTTCCCCCGCCCCCGGCGCTTCGGTAAGTCGCTGCTGGTGTCCACGCTAAAGGAATTGTTCGAAGGCAACAAGGAGCTTTTCAAGGGCTTGTGGATTTACGGCCAATATGATTTCAAGCCGCACCCGGTCATTGTGATTTCGTTTGCCAGAACAGATTTTAGGGAAAACTCCTTGGCAACGGCTTTGCTCAACCAACTGGACAGAATTGCCGCTGCCTTAGGCTTGACGCTTTCAGGGCAGACGCCGAAGGATAAATTCCAGGAGCTGATTGAAAAAGCGGGAAAGGAAACGCCCGTTGCCGTTCTGATTGACGAGTACGACAAGCCCATCACCGATTTCATGGACAACCTGCCGCAAGCCAACGAAAACCGGGAGGTGCTTCGCAATTTTTTTGGCATTCTGAAAGACCTCAGCGTCGCGCCGTACCTGCGTTTTCTGTTCATCACGGGCATCAGCAAATTTTCCAAAGTGAGCCTGTTTTCCGAGCTGAACCAATTGAAAGACTTAACGCTGCATCCAGCGTTTGCCGGCATGGTGGGCATCACGCAACCGGAATTGGAGCACCATTTTGCCGACCGCATCGAGTTACTGCAAGCGGAGTTCAAGGTGTCGAAAGATGCCCTGCTGGCGAAAATCAAGTTTTGGTACAATGGTTATTCCTGGGACGGAAAGACCTGGCTGTACAATCCGTTTTCCTTGCTCAACTTCTTCGACAGCAAGGTATTCCGGGGCTTTTGGTTCGCATCGGGCACGCCTTCGATGCTGGTGAAAATTCTGAAAAACCGTTGGGAGTTGCTGGAAGAGATGGAGGAAAAAAACGTGAACGAGGCTTTTTTTGAAAAGTATGAATTCGACAAGATAGACCTATACTCGCTCATGTTTCAGACGGGCTACCTGACCATCCGGGAAGTGGAGGAATTTCCCGACGACACCTGGTTCACCCTGGGCTACCCGAACAACGAAGTGCGCAACGCCTTCAACCAAAGCCTGCTCGAAGCCTTCGTGAACCTGCCGCCGAGCAGTACGCAGCACTATCTTTTCAAGGTTCAAAAAGCCCTTTTCGATGGCAACCCGGCTGCTTTTGCTCCGGGTCTCAAGCCGATTTTTGCAGACATTTCCTACGAGTCGTTGCCCAAAAATCATGGCAACCCGGCAAAACTCGCCGCTCAGTTGGAAGGCTATTATCAAACCGTAACGGAAATCATCGTCAAGTTTTTGGGCATCAACGTACAGTCGGAGGTGAGCAAATCGAAGGGGCGGATAGACGCCGTTTTCGAGACGCCCAAATTCATTTACCTGGTGGAATTCAAACTGGACGGCACGGCGCAGCAGGCGATGGAACAAATCAAAGACCGGGACTACCCGGCGAGTTTTTTGCAAAAAGGCAAGCCGGTCTTCCTCATCGGCATCGCCTTCGACTCGAAAGAGCGCAACGTGAAAGAATGGCTGGTGGAGGAAGCAGGTTGATGAGGGTTGATAAAAGCAGGTTGATAAGGGTTGATAAAGTTAATAGGGTTGATGCGTCACTGCATCAACCCTATTAACTTTATCAACCCTCATCAACATTTCATGCCTCCTTCACTTTCACCAGCTTTCCCTGCACTGCAATTGCCAGCCGCAGCACCTCGGCGATGCCGTGCGCCGTCAATTGCGCCTCGTATTTCTTCGCTTTCACCTGGGTTTCTGCGGCGGCGAGTGCGTCGTCGAGCGTTTCTCCCCGCTCCTCAACCGGGGCTTTGATTTCAATGACAATGCCTTTTTTCCCTTTCTCACGAGGCACCAGGCAGAGGTCGTAGCGACCATAGCCGGACTCCCGGTTGGAAAGAATGACGTACCACGGCTCCAGGCGGGCAAACATTCCAAGCAGAAAAGCGTGGTAAAAATTTTCCGCCAAGCCCCGTTGCACGTCGTGGTAGCTGAAGACTTGCTCTACGAAGGTGCGCAGGTATTTTTCAAAAGGCAGGAGTTCACCATTTGTCAGATAGGCGAGCATCCGGTCATGGTCGTTGGCTTTTACATCTTCCCGGAGCCAGCGTTTTATGATTTCCTGATAAACAAATTCAACTTCCCGATTCGGAATAGAAAGGTCGAATAGCCTTTGAGTACCAGCCTGACGGACATTTTCATATCTCAGATAACCCGAGTGCAACAAAAGAGACCAGACCGTTTCCTGGCTGTCGTCCAAATCTTGAAAAACCACGTTGTCGCTGACGCCGAGGGTGATTTTTTCACCTCGCAGCAAAGCCTCCAGGTATTCGATGATGGCTGATTTGCCCTTGAAAAACAAGCGTTTGAGAATGGCATTGTCCGAAGTGTTCACCCAGTAGGGTTGCGTGCCGTTGTCGGGCGCTTTGACGTAGTTGAGAATTGACCAGGGGTTAAAAATCACCTCCCTGCCGAAGCGGTAGCCGTTGTACCA
>CAZHLB010000985.1:0-2648 GCA_964533005.1 uncultured Saprospiraceae bacterium | reverse complement strand
AAAACAAAACCCCACCTGTCAGCTTTGGGCCAAATCCTTGGGGTCGCCCTTACGTGGAATTTTCTCACAACATTCAGGCGACTGCAAACCAGGGCGATCGCAAGGGTCGCCCCTACATTTGGAAACATGTATCAAAAAATAAAAAGAATAGCAGTCTTCACCTCCGGCGGCGATGCGCCGGGCATGAATGCAGCCTTGCGTGCTGTCGTTCGCACGGCTGCCCACCACGACATGACCGTCTATGGCATCGAGCAAGGCTACGAAGGCATGATTGACCGGAAGTTCAAAAAACTCGAGGTCAGGGACGTGGGCAACATCATTCAGCGAGGCGGCACCTTCCTGAAAACCGCCCGCAGCGAGCGTTTCATGACACTCGAAGGCAGGCAGCAAGCCTTCGAATCTTTGAAATCTCATGAAATCGAAGGCTGCATCGCCCTCGGCGGGAACGGCACTTTCACGGGTGCGGAGGCTTTTTACCGGGAGCATGATTTTCCCATCATCGGCGTCCCCTGCACCATTGACAACGACCTCTACGGAACGGATTACACCATCGGTTTCGACACGGCGGTGAACACTGCCGTGGAAGCGGTGGACAAAATCAGGGACACGGCGGAGTCGCACAACCGCTTGTTTTTTGTCGAAGTGATGGGTCGGAATTCTGGCTTCCTGGCGCTGCACACCGCCATTTCTTCCGGTGCTGGAAACGTGCTTTTGCCCGAAGAAAAATGCTCGCTTGACAGCCTCGTCAAAATGCTCGAAACGAGCGCCAAGCGCAAAAAAATGCTCAACCTGGTCATCGTCGCCGAAGGCAATCCAATCGGAAATGCTCACGAAATTGGCAAACAAGTCAAAGCCCGCCTGCCCCAGTATGATGTGCGATGGATGATTATCGGGCACTTGCAGCGGGGCGGCGCTCCAAGCGGTTTCGACCGGGTGCTGGCAAGCCGGTTGGGAAATGCAGCCGTCGAAGCGCTGGTGGATGGGCACAAAAACGTAGCCGTCGGCATGGTCAACCATCAAATCAAATTGACGCCGCTTTCGTATGCCATCAAAAATCAGAAGGAATTGAATTTGGATTTGGTGCGGCTGGCGGAGATGCTGGCGATTTGATGATTTGAATCAGGATATTAAGGATGGAAAAGGATATTAAAGATTGGGGCGGGGCAGTCCCGCTCCAATCTTTAATATCCTTTTTCCATCCTTAATATCCTGATTCAAAATAAGATAAAGCGCCATCGGCACCAGGAAATGAGGCAGTCTGAACACCGTTTCAAACAAATATTGGTGCAAGCTGCTGAGTGGAAATTGCCAGTAAAAATTGCCCGCAATTCTCGCCCACGCAGTTGCCAATCCCCAGGCAGCAGCATAAAGTAAGACAGGTCTCGCCCATTTTTCCGGCAAAAAAATGCCCGCTCCCACCACAAAATCCAGCACGCCCACCACATTCAAAAAGAGCTTCGCCCCCTGCTCATCTACGCCGAGAATTTGCATGGTCATTTGATAAAAACTACCCGGCCGGGGATAGTAACCCAAGGCGTACATGCCATGGCAAATGAAGGTGGCGGCAATTGCCACCTTCATCCAAAATGCCAATCTGCCCGTCACCTCTCCTTTTTTCAAGGCAAACCACAGAAACACGGGCGACCCAAATTGCAGGCTGTACTCAAAAAATTGCCCCAGGTGGAGGAAGTATTCTTTCAGATAAAGCAGTGCCAGGAAGAACAAATTGGCAGCGCCGAGCCACAAAAAAATCCTGAAAAAACGAGGCTGTTTTTGAATGAAAGCAGCGACCAAAGCGCAGGCAGCGAGAAAAACGCCATTGCTGAAAATCCATCGGCGAATCCAAACGTCGCCCCGCGGGTGGGTGACATATTCCTGCCAATTGAGGTCGGTAAAGCCCTCGACGAGCGGGCGCATCAGGTTTTCATCCCAAAGCAATTCCCGGTAGGGCGCATCAAAAAACAAGTGCTGCCAAGCCCTGCCTGCAAAAACGCAGACGGCAGCCCATTGAAGCAAGCGGAGAACGAGGTGTTGGTTGATTTTCACGGCGGCAAAAATAGCGGCTTGAACTATTCACCATGTTAGCAGGTTCGCAGCAAAAATATCTTTCGCCATGAACCTCGAACAATTGAAACAGGAACTCATTTACCGTACTGCCCGCAGCTCCGGCGCAGGTGGTCAGAACGTGAACAAGGTGGAGACCAAGGTGGAATTGCGTTTTGACCTTGCCAATTCGCTGGCGCTCGATGAGGCGGAAAAACATTTGGCAGCCACTCGCCTCGAAAACCGCCTCACCAAAGACGGCATCCTAATCATCACCAACCAAACCACCCGCTCCCAACTCGACAACAAGGAAGCCGCCACCGAAGAATTTTTTCGCCTCCTGGAATGGGCAACCACGCCGCCCAAAAAACGCAAAAAAGTAAAACCGCTGACGGCTAACCGGGAAGTGAGGCTTTCCCGAAAGCGTCTCCATTCCGAAAAAAAATCCATGCGGCAAAAGGTCAGTTTCTGAGAGGAAGGTGACCTTTGCTTTTTTTAATTGTTGATTGCCAATAGCCAATTTTTTATTGGCTCAATTAAGTAGTTGAGTAGAATTAAACAACACTTTTTTTCTTTCAACACATAGTCACATAGTTCACATAGTT
>CAZHLB010000984.1:0-2649 GCA_964533005.1 uncultured Saprospiraceae bacterium | reverse complement strand
GCGGCACAAAAAGTGTAAACTACTTTTTACCTGCCGTGAAACATCCCAAATTTTTTTCTCCCGTCGGGACGTTTCCCACCTGTCAGCTTTCAATTGAGGCAGCCAAAAATACGTTCCGAGTTTCAAATTTCCGATTCCAGCTATTTCCAAAATCTTCAAATCGCCGAAGTCGGAAACCGCCTGTCCACCCTCGCCACCAGCGCCCGAAGCGTCTTGCCATTTCCACCTACTTCCACGAATTCACTGACGCCGCCGGCAATCATATTTTGCATGGTTTGTGTCCAACGAACAGGAGCGGTGAGTTGTTCGACGAGGTTTTGGCGGATGCGCTCCGGGTCGGTTTCTGCCAGGGCATTCACGTTTTGATAGATTGGGCAAATGGGTGTTTTGAATTGAGTCGCTTCAATCGCCGCCTGCAATTCCTCCTTCGCAGGTTGCATCAACGGCGAGTGAAATGCACCGCCGACTTGCAGCAGCACTGCCTTAGATGCACCCGCTTCGGTGCAACGTCCCACCGCTGCCTCGACGGCTGGAACCGTACCTGAAATGACCAATTGACCGGGGCAATTGTAGTTGGCGGGAACGACAATGTCGTCAATGCCAGCGCAAATTTCTTCCACCATTTTATCCTCCAAACTCAGCACGGCAGCCATCGTGCCGGGCTTGAATTCGCAGGCTTTTTGCATGGCGAGTGCACGCTGCTGCACCAGCCGCAAGCCGTCCTCGAAGGAAAGCGAACCAGCCGCCGTCAGCGCAGAAAATTCGCCGAGGCTATGACCTGCCACCGCTCCCGGTCGGAAGTCGTCGCCAGTCCTATTTGCCCGAATGACGGAGTGGAGAAAAAGCGCAGGTTGGGTAATTTTTGTCTGTTTCAAATCCTCGGCACTCCCCTCGAACATCACGTCGGTGATGCGGTAGCCCAGGATTTCATTGGCTCGCTCGAACATCTCCTTGGCGTAGCCGCTGCTTTCGTACATGTCTTTTCCCATTCCTTCGAACTGGGAACCCTGACCAGGAAAAAGGTAGCCTTTCATGCAATTTCGGATTTGTGATTTTGGATTTGGGCGGCAATATCTGAAATCTGACTACTCCAAAGGAGAAGGACTGAAAAATCCGAAAGAGCTTCCCAATAAAAACACGCTGGGCGTTTTTTCAACACATAGTCACATAGACCACATAGCTCTCTATGTGGTCTATGTGACTATGTGTTGAAAAAACCGCTCTACCTGTTTTTTAAAAATCCGAAATCATTTCGGTAGCAACTTGTCGAACAACCGGGCGATGAAGCGCCGGTCGGCGGTTGCGATTTCCGCCACGCCTGACATTTGGTGCTGAAATTTCAAATCCTTGCCCTTGTCCGTCACCAAGCCGTTGGGCAGGTTCACTTCCACGAAATAGTCTTCGCCTTTGGGCAAGGGAAAAATTTTGATGACATCACCCCGCACTTTCCCGAATTCCCGGAAGGGGTAGCTCTCGAATTTGATGTTCACGTGCTGCCCTTTTTCCACTTTGCCGCTGCCCTTCACCGGCAGGCGCACCTGCCCGACGTAATTGTTGTTCAGCTTTTTCGAGACGACGGCAAGCACCTGGTCGCCCTTTTTCAAATACTGCTGCTCGGAAACGTTGGCGAAAAAAGACACCTCGCCGTCGCTGGGGGCGATGAGCAAATACTGCTCTTTCCAACGGCGGATTTCATCTTTCAGGTTGCTGAGGGACTGCTTGAGCTGGTAGATTTTTTCCTTGTTGCCTGCCGCCTGCTGCACCTGCATCTCCAAAATCTTCGCACGTTGGTTCCAGATTTCTTCCCGGTTTTTCTCCATTTCGGTTTGGATGGAAATCTTTTCGGACTCCTTGGCGGTCACCTTGGCGTTGGTCTCGAACACCTTCGGAGCGTCCACCGGATTGGCGGAATTTTTATACTGCTCGGTTGCGCTGTCGAATTGCTTTTTGTAGGCAAAAATTTCCTGGCTTGCCGTTTCCCGCTTGCTCGTCAGGGATTGGTTGGTTCTTTCCAATTGCTGGATATGCCGTTCCAACGCATTGATTGCCGCCCTGTCGAGTTGGGTGTTTTCGGCAAAAGGCAAATTGTCGAACACGGAAACGAAACTGGCGAACGTCGGGCTGATTTCACCCAACTGCAAGTTCAGGTTGGGGCGGTAGGTTCTCAGCGAATTGAAGTCGAATTTGCTCAACCTGTCCACTTCTCTTTCCAAGGTCAACACGTCTTCCATGTCTGCGGTGGTGGCGAAAACTGCCATGAGGTCGCCTTTTTTCACCAGGTCTCCTTCCCGTACTTTCAGGTCAGCCAGGTAACCCGTGTGCGGCGACATTACCGGCACGGGCGGGTCGCTCGTCGTGAGCGTCAAATCGCCTTTGATGATGTCGGGATATTTGAAAAAGAAGCCCACCAAAACCAGGGTGGCAACCACCGAAGTAATAATCGAAGTGCCCCAGGTAGTGACCCAGGAAGGCGGAGTGCCCAGTATTTCCTGCACTTCGCTGCTCAGGTATTCGATATTGTCTTCTTTCATTTTTTTCATGAGCCGAAAGGTGACAGGTGCAGTTCGGGTGGTGGCGGCTGAAAAAATTGAAAATTTTTGGGATGTTTCATTTGTCGGTTGACAAAGAGGTTCTCCTAAAAAAGTGAAG
>CAZHLB010000983.1:0-2654 GCA_964533005.1 uncultured Saprospiraceae bacterium | reverse complement strand
GAAAAGGCAAAAGTGGGACGTCCCACTTTTGCCTTTTCTACTTTTGACTTCACTTTTGACTTTTGACTTTTGACTTTTGACTTTTTACTTGAAAGGATTACCAATCCCCGCCAGCGCCGCCGCCTCCAAAATCTCCGCCGCCGAAGCCGCCAAATCCACCTCCTCCGCCACCGCCCCAGCCGCCGCCGGAACTTCCATGCCCGCTGCCAAATCCGCCGCCAGGGAAAAATATCCAGCCGCCGCCAGAATCGTAGCGACCGCCCCGATTGTAACCGCCACCGCCACCCTTGCCGCCCCGGCTGACGATGATGATGACCACGATGAAAATAACGATGAAAATCAGCCCCTGCCAGGGTAATCCTTGCGCCTTGCCGCCGCCTTCATTTTTAAACTCGCCGCTGCCGAGTTGAATCATGGCATCCGTCGCCCGGTCGAGACCTTCAAAATATTTTTGTTCCTTGAAATGAGGCTTGATGATTTGGTCGGTGATGCGTTTGGCGAGTGCGTCGGGCAAAAAACCTTCGGCGCCCCTGCCCACCTGAATCCAGATTTTCCGGTCGCCGAGCGCCACGTAAATCAGGATGCCATTGTTTTTTCCTTCCCGCCCGATGCCCCAGGCTCTTGCCAGGCGGTTCGAGTAGTCGAAAGCGTCGTCGCCATCCAGCGTTTGCTCGATGACGATGGCAATTTGGGTAGAGGTGGAATCGTCGTAGGCGACCAGCTTTTGCTCGAGGCTTTGCATTTCGCCAACCGACAAGGTGCCAGTGTAGTCATTGACCAGCCTCGGCGGGTTCGGCGGCGGCGGCGGCTCCTTGCCTTGCAAGAAAAAAGGCAGGCACAACGCCAGCCCCAGCAATATCTTTTTGAATGGAATTTTCATTTTCTTGGAAAGTCCAGTCAGCACTTCAAGTGCTGACTGGACTGGTTGCGAAGCAAAATTCAGCCGAAGGAAATCTCATCGGAAAGCTCGTTTTTGTCGCCTTCCTGAAGCGGGAAAAATTGCTTCAATTTCTGCCCCGCCAGCCGAATGCCCTGGCAAATTCCCTCCGCAAACTGCCCCTGACGGAAATGCTGCTGCATGATGTCACGCACTTCCTGCCAAAAATTCGCAGGCACTTTTGCATCAATTCCTTTGTCGCCGATGATGGCAAACTTGTGATGCGAAGGCACGATGTAAATCAGGACGCCATTGCTTTCGGCAGTCTTGTCCATTCCCAATTTCAGGAAAGTTTTGGCAGCGGCGGCAGTGATGTCGCCGTCGAGGTTTTTGCCCAAATGCACCCGGATTTCGCCAGAGGTTTGACCCTCCGCCTCGGCGATGGCGGCAATGATGTGCTGTTCGTCCTCCTTGTTAAAGAAATCAACCATTTAGCAAGCAGCCTAAAGCTGACAGGTGGAAAACGGGCTTTTTGGAAGGAGAAAAATTACATTTTTCTCCTTCTAAAAAGCCCGTTTTCCACCTGTCAGCTTTTGCCGTCATTAAAACTGAACCTTCGGAGCATTTTGAGCGGCTTGGTCTGCCTCGAAAGCAGCCTTGCGCTCGAAGCCAAAAATGCCAGCCCAAAAATTGGCGGGGAAGCGGCGGACGGCAGAATTGTAGTCAGCTACCGCTTTGTTGTAGTTGTCACGCTCCACTTTGATGCGGTTTTCCGTGCCTTCCAACTGGGCTTGAAGCTCTTTGAAAGACTCGGTAGCTCGCAGTTCCGGGTAATTTTCCGTCACCATGAGCAGCTTGCCGAGGGCTTGGGAAAGACCGCTTTGAGCTTGCTGAAATTCCGCCAGTTTTTCCGGAGTCAGGTTGGTCGGGTCAACCTGGATGCTGGTGGCTTTGGCTCTTGCTTCGGCAACCTGCGTCAGGGTGGATTGCTCGAAATTGGCAGCGCCTTTCACGGTTTCCACGAGGTTGGGAACGAGGTCGGCTCTGCGCTGATAGGCGCTTTGAACGTTGCCCCAGGTTTGCTCGACGGTGGTTTCCCTGTCCACGAATTTGTTGTACGAACCGCAACCGGAAAAAACGGCAATCAAGCCAAGAACAACTACTCCAAGAATCGCAAATAGTCTCATTGTCAGATGTTTTGAAATTGGTTTAGAATGATTCGGGAGGTTTGGCAGGTTTAGTGATAAACCTTCCTGAACCTCCGAAACCCGCTCAACTTCGATGTAAAACAATGCGTGAGGTCACGCCGGGTTGAGTGGATTTCTGCAAACTTCGACATTTTGACGATAAACCAGCCTACGGCAAACTTTCTTGCCTGCTTTTCCGAATTGCAAACTGAGAGACGAAACCTGCAAAGCGGTTTCCCGCAAAATTTCCGCCGCCCGGCTTGGTTTGGATTTTTCTATACTTTAGCCTGTCTTTGCTGAATGTTTGAATGGCTAAAATGGCTAAAGGGCTGAATGGTTGGAGCGCCAGCCACGCAGCCATCCAGCCATTTAACCATTCAACCATTTAAATACTCGACTTCATGAATCTTACCGCTACCAATTGGCTCAAATCTTTTGCCCTGTTCCTGCTTCTTTTCGCCGCCGCCGGTGAGTTGCAGAGCCAGGAAACCTGCACCTACACGATAAAAATGGCTGACTCTTTCGGCGATGGCTGGAACGGCGGCTTTCTCACCGTCACTTCAAACGGCGTGACTACGACGCACACTTTG
>CAZHLB010000982.1:0-2657 GCA_964533005.1 uncultured Saprospiraceae bacterium | reverse complement strand
TCCGTCGCAGGGTTGTATTTCGGGTTTCCATTCGGGTTGCAAGTCAGGCTGCGACCGGCATAACCGACACCGTCCAATTTGATTTTTCCCAGGTATTGCATCCCGGAAAAAGGGTCAAAAACTTCCGTCAAACCAAAGCTGGGCACGCTAATGCTTGCGGTTGCCTGGGCGCTTTCGTTGCCGTGCCGCATCGTTGCCACGTTGTGCCAGGAGGGGCAGCGACCTTTGATGGCTTTGTCGAGAGCGGTCACGGCGTAAGTATAAGATTGACCCGGCAGCACGGAATTGTCAATGTACTCGAGGCTGTCGTCCATGAATTCCGACCAGTTGAGGTCAATCGCATCAAAAATCTGCCCGTTTCGATAGATGAAATACCTCGAAATGCCGCTCACGTGTTGCCAGCCTGCGCCTGCCGGGTCGGTCGGTTTTTGCCAGGTCAGGCGCACCGCATGAGCGGGTTCGCCTGCTGCGAGCGACACCATTTCAGCCGCCAAATTGACTGGCGGATTTGGCGGTGTCAGGTCTGCGTCGTCGGTCAGTTCGATTTTTTCCAAAACCAAATCACCTGCGTCACTTGAATAAAACCTGCGGCAAATGTTGACGCAAAAGCGGTTGCCTTCGCAGGCTGGCGAGCCGTTGGACAGCACCGAGCCGGGATTGGTGATATTGAAAAACAAGGTCTTCCGCTCGCCCGGCTGGATGTTCGGACTGTAACTGCCCTGGTCGTAATCGTACATGGCGTACCAAGGTTCTGACAAAACCGCCCCGGCAATGGCGGTGCTGTCGGTCAGGCTGATGCTCGCATTCAGGAAGCGTGGGCAGCAACTTCGGTTGAACCAGGTGGCTTTGATGCGTTGCCCGTAGGTGAAATTGATGGGTGAAGTGCCTCGAATGCCAATCCAGCAAGTCTCCTCGTCGCCGCCTGGCGATTCGGTGATGCCTTCGTAGGCAGGATTTGCGCCGGAAACGTACTCGGTCGTGGCTGGATTTCTGAGCACGATGTTCCAGTCCGGGTACTGCAAGCTGTACTGATTCTGGGCGGGCGAGGCTCCGAAATCAACCAGCACGACGTTGTTTTGAGCAAAAAAACAGAGAGGAAAAAGCAGCGAAGCGAAAGCTCCGGTAAGCAGGAGTGTGGGAAACCGTTTCATTCGTGAATTGGATTTTATTCGCCAACAAAATAGCGGTTTTTGAGTGCAGGCAGATGAGCACGGATTACTTCATTCTGCCCGCCAGCACTTTTTCCACGTCCGCCAGCAAGAACCCTTTTGCTTTCAGCAAAATCAGAAAATGAAAAAGCAAGTCCGCCGCCTCGCCGAGGAACAAATCGGGATTGGCGTCTTTGGCTTCGATGACCAATTCCACCGCCTCCTCCCCTACTTTTTGGGCGATTTTGTTGATGCCTTTTGCCGCCAGCCCGCTCACGTAGCTCTGCACTTGCGGATGCTCGAAGCGGTCGGCAATGGTGCTTTCCAATTTTTCCAAAATGCTGATTCCCAGGCGGTTGGTTTCGCCAAAACAAGTGTCGCTGCCCATGTGGCAGACAGCGCCGTGCGGACGGGCTTTGATTAAAATGGCGTCGCTGTCGCAATCGGCGAGGATGTCTGCGACGTCGAGGAAGTTGCCAGAGGTTTCGCCTTTCGTCCACAGTCGTTGTTTGCTGCGGCTGAAAAAAGTGACCCGGTTCTCCGAGCGGGTTTTTTCAAAAGCCTCCTCGTTCATGTAGCCGAGCATGAGGACTTTGCCGGTGGCGGCGTCTTGCACGATTGCCGGGGCGAGGCGGTCTGGGTATTTTTCGAAGTTGATTTTCATGTTGAAAGGAAAAGCTGACAGGTGGAAAACGGGTTTTCCACCTGTCAGTTTTGGTTCAAATCCTGACCGGCACGGCTTTGCCAGCCAAATACTTTTTCAAGTCGCCAATGCCAATTTCTCCAAAGTGAAAAACACTCGCCGCCAGCCCCGCATCTGCCTTGCCTTCGGTGAAAACTTCCGCAAAATGCGCCATACTCCCCGCCCCGCCGGAAGCGATGACCGGGATGTGCAAACGCTCGGAAATCGTACGGGTCAGTTCGATGGCAAAGCCATTTTTAGTGCCGTCGTGATTCATCGAAGTGAGCAAAATTTCGCCTGCGCCACGAACTTCGACCTCTGCTGCCCAAGCGATGGCGTCAATTTCAGTCGGCAGCCGCCCGCCGTTCAGATAAACTCTCCAACCTGCATTTTCCAGCCTTGCGTCAATCGCCAAAACGATGCACTGACTGCCAAATTCCTGCGCCAACTCATTGATAAACTGCGGATTGCGCACGGCGGCGCTGTTCACGGAAACCTTGTCTGCGCCTGCTTCGAGCAATGCCAAAACATCCGCCAAAGACGA
This sequence comes from uncultured Saprospiraceae bacterium, assembly GCA_964533005.1. Lineage (GTDB taxonomy): Bacteria > Bacteroidota > Bacteroidia > Chitinophagales > Saprospiraceae > UBA6168. The sequence continues at coordinate 283 of CAZHLB010000982.1, read as the reverse complement.
AATCCCACCGCCGACCGTGAACGGAATGTTCAGGCAAGCGGCAATGCGCCGAACCAAATCCGCCAGCGTTTTTCGCTGTTCGTGGGTGGCGGTGATGTCGAGGAAAACCAGTTCGTCAGCGCCTTCGGCGGCGTAGCGGGTGGCAAGTTCGACCGGGTCGCCTGCGTCCCGCAGGTTCACGAAATTGACGCCTTTGACGGTGCGCCCGTCTCGAATGTCGAGGCAAGGAATGATGCGTTTTGCGAGCATTTTTGAGCGAAAGCTGACAGGTGGATTTTAGATG
>CAZHLB010000981.1:0-2667 GCA_964533005.1 uncultured Saprospiraceae bacterium | reverse complement strand
CATTCCATCAACAATCATGTAATCATGTAATCATCAATCATTTAATCAAAAAGAAGCCGCGTAAATCAGGGAAAATCATTCATCAAAGCTGAGGATAACTTTATCCGTTTTCGGGTGCGACTGGCAAGTGAGAATGTAGCCTGCCTCAACCTCCTCCGCCGCCAAACCATAATTGACTTCCATCTCCACTTCGCCGAGCAGCAACTTGGCTTTGCAGGTGCAACAGACGCCGCCTTTGCAGGCAAAAGGCAAGTCGCCGCCAGCTTTCGTTGCCGCATCGAGGATGGTGTCGCCGGCGGAGGGCATGTCGAAGGCGAAAGTTTTGCCGTCGAGCGTCACCTGGACGTGAGCGAGGATGGTTTTGGCGACGGTGGATGCCCATTGATTTTTGGCAACGCCCAACTTGCCGACCGGCGAGGTGAAAAGCTCGAAATGAATGTTGCGGAAAGAAACACCCAGGTTGAGCAAAGTCGCCCGAATATCCTCCATCATCGCTTCGGGCCCGCAGATGAAAAACTCATCCACGTCCTCCACGTCGAGCAGCCTTTGGCAAATTTCCCGGCACTTTTCCGCCGTCAGCCTGCCGTGAAAAAGCGGGATGCCCGGGTCTTCTTGCGTCAGCAAATGATGCAGGGAAAAACGTTGCAAGTGCTTGTTTTTCAAGGCTTCCAACTCCTCTTTGAAAATGATGGAGTCCGTGCGGCGGTTGCCGTAGAACAAGGTGAAATGGCTTTCTGGCTCCGTTTCCAGCGTCGTTTTCGCAAGCGAAATCACCGGTGTGATGCCGCTGCCTGCGGCAAAAGCGACGTAGTGTTTGCGCTGCGTGGGCTGCAAATCGGTGTGAAAGCTGCCCAGCGGGGTCATCACGTCGAGCACGTCGCCGCTCGCAAGTTGCTCGTTGACGAAGGTGGAAAACTGACCTCCCGGCACTTTTTTCACCGCCACCCGCAGGTCGCCCTCGGCAGGGCTGACGCAAATCGAATAGGAGCGGCGGACTTCTTCGCCGTGCAGCAAAGTGCGCAGGGTCAGGTGCTGACCTTGAATGAATTGATATTCTTCCCGCAAGTCGCCGGGAACGTCGAAGCTGATAGAAACGCATTCCGGTGTTTCCCGGCGGATGTCTTTGACTCGAAGGCGGTGAAATCTTGGCATGCCTGAAAGGTTCTTTTCAGAGAGCGGTGTTTTTGAATAATTTTTTGGCTCATGTGGCTTCTGAGTGAAACACCTGCAAGTCTGCACGTTTGCAAGTCGCTTTGTCATTCTCGAAGAGAACCTCCACGTCCCAAGTGCTGCCGGTGGGACGTGGAGTTTCTCTTCTAGAATGACAAAGCGACTTGCAGACGTGCAGACTTGCAGGTGTTTCACTCAGAAGCCACATGAGTCAAGTTTTTTTCAAAAAATTATTCAAAAACACCCCTCTCTACTGCGTCTTTCCGAACGCTGGTTCGGGTGCGAAGGTAGGCAAATCAAGCATTTTTTAAATCAAACGAGCAAAAAGCTGTTTTTCAGGCGAGCCAATTGGCGGATGTCTTCCGGCGAGGTGCGGCAGCAGCCGCCTATCAATTTTGCGCTTGCGGCAAGCCATTTTTTAGCCAGGTTTGGCAGGTCGAATTGGTCGTCGGTGGGCAGCCAGCAATGGTGAGTGGCGTCCCATTTTTCACCGCTGTTCGGGTAGGCGACGAGCGGTTTGGAGGTGACGGCAGCCGCTTTTTTCAGCAAAGCCTCGACAAAGGCGGGGTTCGTGCAATTGACGCCGACGGCGAGAATTTGGTCGGACTCGTTGGCGAGGGAGGCGGCTTCTTCGAAGGGGTCGCCATTGCAAATGGACTGCTCGTCGAGGCAACTGAAACTCAGCCATGCAGCTTTGCCGGGTATTTCGGAGAGCAAATTCACAAGTGCTTTTGCCTCGTCCAAATTGGGAATGGTCTCGAAAGCCAGCAGGTCGGCTTCGGTGTCCGCCAGGATTTGCAGGCGTTGCCGGTGGAAATTTTCGAGGGCTTTTTGGCTCATGTCATAATTGCCCCGGTACTCCGAGCCGTCTGCAAGGAAAGCGCCGTAGCAGCCAATCGAAGCGGCGACGAGCGGGCGCAGACGGTCGGTGCGGTTTTCTTTTTTTGACCAAAATTCATCCCTCGCTTCGCAAGCCAGGTGGACGCTGCGGCGCAGCATTTCTGCGGCTTCCGGCTCGGTCAAGCCTCTTTTTTGAAAGCCTCGGATTGTCGCTTGGTAGCTCGCAGTTGTTGCCACGTCTGCACCCGCTTTGAAGTAGGCGAGGTGAACTTCCCGGATGAGTTCGGGCGCTTCGATGAGGATTTTGGCAGACCAAAGCGGGTCGTCGAGGGTTGCGCCCCGGCGCTCCAACTCGGTCGCCAATGCGCCGTCGAGGAGGAGGAAAGGTTGATTTTCTAAAAATGGTTGCAGTGGGTTCATGTGATAAAAATGCCTTGACGGACAATTGGTTTGGGCAAAAATGTCAACCAGGGGCACACCTTTCCGAAAGTCTCAAACTTTCGGAAAGGCAGGCTCAACCGTAAAATCAACCTTTCCGAAAGTTTGAGACTTTCGGAAAGGTGGCTTCCACATTTCTGCTTTTTAGCCAAAATTTAGCCCAAAGCTGACAGGTGGAAATCCGGTTCGGCGGAGAAATTTTCTGAAAGAAAATTTCTC
>CAZHLB010000980.1:0-2670 GCA_964533005.1 uncultured Saprospiraceae bacterium | reverse complement strand
ATAAATGTCGTCGCCACCTACGCCGCCTTCCCGGTCGGAGGAGAAGAAGCCGCAAGTGCCTTCCGGATTGTACACGATGCCAAAATCGTCTGAGATGGTGTTGGCTGGATAGCCCAAATTTTCAGGCGTTGACCAGACGTTGCCCTCTTTGGCGGTGATGTAAAAAATGTCCAAGCCGCCCAAACCCACGTGCCCGTCGCTGGCAAAATAGACCTTGCCATCGGGCGAAACGTGCGGGAAAATCTCGTGCCCTTCGGTGTTGATTTCGGGGCCCAAATTCTGCGGGGGGCCCCACCTGCCACTTTCCTTATCGGAATAATACAAGTCCATCCCACCGAATCCGCCGGGCATGTCGCTCGCAAAAAACAGCCGGTTGCCGTCGCCGGAAAGCGCCGGGTGCGCCACGCTGTATTCGTTGCTGTTGAACGGCAGGCTTTGCAGGTCGCCCCATTTTCCTTCGCCGGCGCTGCGGGCGTAGAAAATTTTCAGGCGCATGATGCCTGCGTCATCCAGTTCTTTTTTGCCATCGAGGAAGCTGTTCCTGGTGAAAAATATCTCCTCGCCGTTGCGGGAGAACGCCACCGAAGCGTCGTGGAATTTGGAGTTGATTTCGTTGGAAAACTTCTCCGGGCGACCGAAGGCGTATTTGCCGCAAGTTCCCTGCTGCGGTTGCGCCTCGTCCTTCTCACCCCTCTCACTTCTCTCACTCCTCTCCCCCTTCTCCCGCACGTCCACGTAGTACAATTCGAGGAAAGGATTGCCCGTCCAGGTGTGCGTCCGGCGGACGATTGGGTTGGTGTCCCGCTCGCTGGAAAACACCAGCCCGTTTTTGTAAAACTGCGGCGAAAAGTCGTCGGAATGGCTATTGAAATCGCATTTCGACACCTCGAAAATGCCTTGCCCCCTCGCCATCAGTTCCTCGTCGTAGTCGCAGGCACGGAGCAGGAATTGCCCCCGCTGGTCTTGCGGCACGAGGTCAACGTACTGCTGATACCAGTCCTTCGCCACGTCGCATTTGCCGTTGCGCTGGAGCATCATGCCGTAGTAGAGCCTGTGAACCGGTTCGGCTTCGGGCAGGCGCACGACTTGCCCGTACCAAAACTCGGCATTCTGCGTGTCGTTGATTTTGCGGTAAGCCTCGGCGAGGTTGATTTTGGCTTTTGCCTCGTCGTGGCTTTCTAAGATTTCATTGTAGGTTTCGATAGCCCCGATGTAGTCGAGGTTGTCCATGCGCTGCTGGGCTTGCTTCATTTTGGCAGCTTGCCCTGCCGCACTTGCGGCAAGCAACATGGAAAAAAGGAGGGTGGATAATATTCGCATCTTCATCTTTTTTGCTGACGCTGAATGAGTATGAGCTTTGAAGACCCCGTCTCACATCTATCATCTTGTAACCCCCGATTTCAATCGGGGGGGTGCGGATAACCTCTAACCCACATCTATCATCTTTACAAAACATCAGCATCGTGGGGGATGTGGATGTTTTGTAAAGAAGATAGATGTGGGGCGGATGGACATGCACCCCCCCGATTGAAATCGGGGGTTACAAGATGATAGATGTGAGACGGGCGGTTCTGGCGCCTTCATCCTCATTCATCATCACTTAGAAGTATCGTGGTGTGACCACTTTTTTCTCTTGGAAATTGAATTCGTAACCGAGCATGATTTCAAAAGCGCCGCTGGTGACGTTGGAAAGTTCCGTCAGCGGATAATCGTAAGCTGCGCCGAAACGGAAGCCATTTTTCATCAGGTAGCTCACCCAAATATCTGCCGAATCGTAGCTGCTGGCGGCATTGCTTCCGAAGGCGTCAAACGCCGAGCGGAAAGCTGCGCCCACCCACAAAGTCTCTTGGAAAAGCAGCGACAAATCGAGGTCGAACTCATTCGGAGCGCCGATGTCCTTGAACGCATCCAGCTTGGACGACCGCTTGTCCCAACCTGCATTTTTCAGCAAAATCGAAGGCTTGAAAATGAGCGCATCGCCGTTGAGCGGGATGGCTGCGCCTGCCATGAAATAGTAGTGGCGAATCTGGCGGGCATAGATTGCTAAGTTTTGCTCGGTGCGCAGGTCGTACTCGACCAGATGCGGCACCGAGCCGCCGACGTAGAAATTTTTGCCGTAGAAATAGAGACCAGCTCCGAAGTTGGGCATGAACTTGTTCACCGGGTCGAGGTAAGCGACATCGAGTTCTTCGTCGAGGTTCAGTTCCGACCAGTCCGCCCGGTAGTTTTCGACGCCAGCCTGCAAGCCGAAGCTGAGTTTGAACTTGCCCATCGGGATGCGGTAGGCATAGACGATGTTCGCCCCGGCGGTGTTCGACGGGCCAATTTTGTCGTTCACGAGGCTGAAACCAACGCCGACCCGGTCGTTGCGCAGCGGCGTGTGCAACGTGAAAGTCTGGGTCGTCGGCGCTCCCTCGATTTCGTACCACTGCGTCCGGTGCAGCAAGCCGATGGACATGTGCTCCTTCGAACCAGCATATCCGGGGTTGAAAATCAGGCTGTTGAACATGTACTTGGTGAACATCGGCTCTTGTTGGGCGAACGCCGAATGTGCCAGGTACAGCAGCGTGATTAAGATGGAAAACTTTTTCATGCTTAGGAATTTTGAAAAAAAGCTAAACGGAGGGAGGTCTGTTCGAGCGGCGGGGTTTTGAGACCCCGCATCCCGAG
>CAZHLB010000979.1:0-2674 GCA_964533005.1 uncultured Saprospiraceae bacterium | reverse complement strand
ATCAATCGTCAATCAAAAAAAGTAGTGGGGTCAAAGCCCCTGTTTCTCAACAAGTTAAAAAACGAAAGGGAGCCGTCGCCGCCTCCCCTCCGTGTCGAAACCTGTTCATGGAATCATCCCTCCGCCTTTGACTTTGCTCTTGGCGGCTGGCTTCGGCGCAACTTCCGGTTTGCCGGTTTTTGGCATGGCTGGCTTTTTGGGGTCATTGGTTTTTGAGGGTTCATCTCTGCCTTCAACTGCCGGGTCAGCAGGCGGCTCCTCCGGCGACCAATCGTCGTACTTAAATGCTTCGGAGTCGGTGCTGTCGGCGGCGGGCAGGTTGTCAACGTCGTCCCAGGGAAGGTCTTCAGCCGGGGCGTCCTGGCTTTTATTTTCCAATTTTTGGTTCCATTTTTCCAACTGCTGGTCGAGTGGGTCGCTTTCCTGCGAGGCAGGAAAATCAGGCAGCCCGGCGTCCTTGTCGTAGCTTTCGTAGGGTGAAACGCTGCCCGCCAATTCATCCCAATACCTCCAACGAAACGGTCGCACGAGGTGCTCGTCGAGGTGCGCTTCCGTGTACTGGCGAGCCTCCCGGCGGATGTCGCCGAAGTAATTTGCCAGCCCTTTGCTCAAGCCAATCAACTCCGTGACGAGCAGCAGCAAGGCAGCCCCATCCACCTCCTCCTCTTTAATCGAAGCGTCGGCGAGCGCTTGCTGAAAATTGGCAGCGTAGAAATCCGCCAGCTCCTGCAATTTGAAGCGAAGCCCGTCGGCGTACATGTCGGGAAACTCACCTATCGTCTTGATTTTCTTGGGATTGAGAAAATCCTGTTTGATGTTTTGCAGCAATTGATTTGCCCGATGGGCGCTTTGGTCGTAGGCAGCCCGCAGGCGATAAACGTCGCTGGCGGCAAGCTCTCCCTGCCGGGCTTGGACGCTGATGCACTGGCTTTCCGCCTCGATGTGCAGGTCGTGAAATTTGACCATGAACTCGGTGTTGAGGAATTTTTGAAGGGCGGGAGCGACTTTTTTATTGGGTTGCGCCTGCGCAAAAAGGCTGGCGAACAAGGCGATGAACAGGAAAACAGGTTTGAACATGGCTGACAAGATTGGTGGTTGATAATTGCTTCGCTGGTTTTGGCGAAGCTGTCAGCCGAATGTGTTTGGAGCGGAAAAATTGTGCCCGGCGAGCTTAATTTTTTTGACTCGGGTTCGGTTTGTAGATGCGAAGCAATTGATTTTCAAGTTTACCGTCGCAGGCTGCGAGCGCCTCATGAATGCGTTGAGCCAACGCCTGAAAATCATCATCTTCCGTGCAATTGATGATGCCCAAATGCTGCGGATTGCTGCGATGAAGCCGCAGAAAATCAGTGCGATTGAAAGTCAGGACAATGCGGTTTTATGCAATGGCAAACTCCAAAACCTGGTCGTCTGGAATTCGCAAATTGGCTTTGCCGGTGTCACGAGTAGTCAGCACGTCATGCCCAAGATTTCTCAAAATGGCAACCACCCGCAAGTCGAAGTTTTCATTGGAATAAATCTTTGACTTGCTCATGCTTCCTCTTCATTTTCCCGGACGTCGAAATCAATTTCCGCCTTGTGTGTACGATAGTAAGCCCAGGCATTTGTCAAATCCTGGTAGCGAAGGGAAGGATAAATTTCAAGGAGTTTGGCGTCGGAAACGCCCATGCTTTTCCATTTTACCAGCGACCAAACCGGAATGCGGGTGCGGATGATGCAAGCCCTGCCACCGCAAACGCCCGGCGTTTTTTCGATGCCGGGAAATTCGGCTTTTCCCTCGCCCACCATTCGTTGGAGCAATTGCTGGATTTCGTGGGAACTCAATTTTGGAAGCAAAGCCTCCGCTTGTTGTAGCATTGTCATGACTCGATGTTTTCTGCAAATCTATTCAAAAAGCGATGCCAATTCCATGCCCTCAAAGCAGCTTCTCCCAAGCTGCAAAAAGCGATGCCGCCAACTTTCGGCGGCATCGCTTCAAAACTGCTCTCAGCATCGCTACCCTCATCATTCATCAAATGGTCACTGATTTCGTCTTCGAGTTGTCGTCTGATTTGCAGTCGTCGTTGTTCGGATTGGCGTCGAGGAAAATATCGGGGTCGTAGCTGATTTGGGCTTTCAGCGAGTAGGTCTGGGCGGCAGTCGTGCGGCGCACGGTGAAGGTGAAGCGGCGGGTGAACGAGGCGCCCTTCGCCAGGTCTTCCCAAGCCCAGTTGGCGACCAGCGTGCCGTTGCGGTAGAGGTAAAGCGCCTGCTGACCCGGGTTGGACAGGAAAGCCGAGCCGCCGATGTTTTTCACGGTGACATCAACGATGATGCGCACCCTGCCGTCGGCGAGGTTCGATTGGCTGATGTCGAGGGCGACGACAGCGGGGTCTTCGCAAGCGGGCGGCAAAACGATGACCGGGTCGTTGTTGATGATTTGCGCAGTGAGGAAATTGGCTGCCAGCAAAAAGGCAGCGAGGAGGAAGATTGATTTTTTCATGGCTGACAAAAATTTTGGTGGCAGCTCGCTTTTCGATTTTTGGGAAGCGGGAAGCGAGGTTGTCAGCCAGGTGTGTTTTCAGGAAAAAAAATGTGCCCAGGCAGGTTGGGCGAAAAGCTGACAGGTGGAAAACAGCCTTTTTGAGAGAAAAAAAATTGGGATGTTTCATTTGTCGGTTGACAAAGAGGTTCT
>CAZHLB010000978.1:0-2676 GCA_964533005.1 uncultured Saprospiraceae bacterium | reverse complement strand
TTTGACTGAGACGGCATTTAAGCATTTGGGATTGGGTTTTAAAAAAATTGACGATGAAAGTTATCACCATAAAATTTAACGATGCAGGAGAATGGAATTTCCTGCTTGAGCTTTTGAAGCGGCTGAACTTCCATTTTGAATGGAGCGAGCATACTGTCGCCAACAAAAAGAAGGATTATCCCGATGTTGTGGCAAAGCTTTTTGGCAGTTTTCCATCCGATAAATCCAGCGATGAATTGGTCAAAATGCTTTATGAAGCACGGGTCAACCAAACACGAGAAATCAGCTTATGAAATACCTGCTCGACACCAATATTGTCGTCCATTTTCTGAGAGGAGCATATCACCTGGATGAAAAAGTCCGGGAGGCAGGTTTGGAAAACTGTTTTGTTTCCGAAATTACCCTGCTTGAATTGGAATATGGCATCGAGAACAGTGACCCTTCGTGGCAAGACCGGCAGCGGCAATCCGTGAATAACTTCACCCAAGCTTTTGAAGACAGAATTTTGCTAATCCGAAGTGCGAAAGTGTTTAGCATTTATGCAAAAAACCGGGTTCGGCTTCGCAAATTGGGTACGCCTATCAGCGATTTCGATTTGCTCATCGGTTCAACTTCCATTGCACATGATTTAATCATGGTTTCGGAAAATGTCTCCGAATTATCTCGAATTGAAAATATCAAACTTGAAAACTGGGTGGTTCGACCCAAGAAATAAGCAGTTATTTTGCCGTCCAATTAACCTATATCTTTACAATTTTCCCACTCATATTTTTCTCATTGAATTTTGCTGAATAAAAATATACGCCTGCACCCGCTCCCGCCGCATCCCATAAAATATCCAAAACTCCCGCTTCCGTCAGTTCTTCCTTCGCCTCAAAAACCACTTCTCCCAAGCTGGAAAACACGGTCAATTCCAACTCGCCAGCCTTCGCCAATTCAAAATGCAACGTCGTTTCCCCGGCAAATGGATTGGGCATGGCGTAGTCTTTTTCAACGACGGCGCCGCTCGTTGGCGTCGTGCCTGACTGCTCCTCGACGACCGTTCCGCTGCCTTCCTGGAAATGCAAAAGCTGGTTGACTGGCACGTTGTAAATAGCTTCGGTGACGCCCGTGAGCCACGTAAACCGCACTTCGTCAATCACTTGCGCATTGCCGATGCCGAAATGAACAGGCTTGATGCTTTGCCCGAAAATCGCTCCGCCGTGATGGTAGCGGTGCAGCCAGCGGTCGCCCATCCTTATTTTTACGGTCGTGCCGAAGGCGTCCCGGTTGCTGGTCACGCCCTCCAATTTTATTTGCAGCCAATTTTTTGCCGCCGGTGTATTATCGCCCTCGATGGTGTTGTTTTCAAAAAAATAAGCGGCTTCTTCCATATTCGCCACGACGAGGTCTAAATCGCCGTCCATATCGTAGTCGAAAACCTCCAAGCCTTTGCTTTTTGCTTTGCCAATAAAACCGGATGCTTGCGATATATCCTCAAATCGCCCGTTGCCTTCCACGAGCATATTTTTAAAAAAGAAATTGTCAATATCCGGCTGCACCACGTCATATAATTTATCAATGGGCCCATTGACTGCGGCGAGGTCTTCGTCGCCATCGTGGTCATAATCGAGAAAATGTGTGCCCCAGCCCCAGCCGGTATTTTCCACGCCATATTCGACGGCTTTATTCGAATATCTGCGGTTGCCGGAATCAATAAATAACGGGTTGGGAAGATGATTAAAAATATTGGTCACGTAGATGTCGAAAAGCCCGTCGTTGTTGACGTCTCCGACTGCCACGCCCATGCTTGCGCCCTCATCGGCGAGGCGATATGCGAGGGCTTTTTCATTGTATTTTTGACCGGAACGGTTTTCAAAAAACTCATTCGGCTGCGTGTCATTCATGCAGTATAAATCGAGTATGCCGTCCTTTCCTGCATCAATGGCGACGGCTGCCCAGGTAATCATATAGTCGCCGCCAGCCAGCCCGGTTAATTCGGTGATATTGGTAAATGTGCCGTCGCCGTTATTTTGATACATGAAGTTTTCATTGTTCAATACGGAGACAAATAAATCCAGGTCGCCATCCCGGTCGCCGTCCCACCAAAGTCCTGTGGATGAGTAACATACGTTGCAACCTTCGACGCCTGCCTGCGCCGTCACGTCGGTAAAAGTGCCGTCGCCATTGTTGTGATATAATTGGTCGAGGCGGCTGTTTGCTAAGAATAAATCGGGATATCCGTCATTGTCATAATCGCCCCAGGAAGCGCCCATTTTCTCGCCCCGCTCGGCTTTTAAGCCTTCATTGATGTATTGAATTCCGAAACCGGCTTCAACGGTCACGTCGGTGAAAGTGCCGTCGCTGTTGTTTTTTAATAAATGATTCCAGGTGGTTTGGTCGGCGGGATTGAAGTTTTTAATGCCTGTGAAAAAGAGGTCGAGGTCGCCGTCCTGGTCATAGTCGGCGACTGCGACGCCGTTGGTGTTTTGAATTTGGGCGAGGTTGGCGGCGGCTTCCCGGCGGGTGAAATCTTGGGAAATGGCGGCTTGAAAAATGAGGGTAATGGATAGTGAGAGTAATATTCTTTTCATGGCAATAGCTTAATCACGTTTGATAAACATTCCGTCCCGGAGGGACACAACATCGGTAGCAACGACCAACGCCCCTATTTCCCAGTCCCGTAGGGACGCAACA
>CAZHLB010000977.1:0-2677 GCA_964533005.1 uncultured Saprospiraceae bacterium | reverse complement strand
GTCGAGCGCACGGCGGGCGCTGGCTGCCATCGTGAATTCCGAGCGGTTGCCGCTGTCGTCTTCCGCCATCATTTTGTATTCGTAGAGCACGTCGAGGGCGGCGGCAGTGTCGGCAAAAACGGTGTCGGCGGTGCTGGCGAGCGTTTGCACGAGTTCCCAGCCGGAGGTATCCGAGTTGTTTTCCGAGTAAATCCGGCGGTAAATCCGGTAGGTAGCCACGTCGTCGCTGGCGCTGCGCTGCCAGTTGAGGCGGATGCCCCGGCTGTCGCCGACGGGCTGAAATTGGAAAGGCATGACGGGCGGGACTTTGTCGGGGCGCTTGAGTTTCAGCACCTCGGAGGGCTTGCCCCGGTTGGCGTTTCGGTCTTCGGCGGCGACCCGGTAGTAAATCGCTTCGTTGAGTGTGGCGGTGGGAATTTGGTAAGTGTAGCCGTTTTCGAAGAGCAGTTTTTTATTCAGCGAGCTGAACTCGTCGTCGGGGTCGTTGGCAAAATAGAGCCAGTAGCCCGCCGCATCCTTCGCCACGCTATGCTCCCAAAACAGCCGCACCGCGCCGTCGTCGGCGATGCTGCCGGTGAAGTTGGCGGGTGGTTCGGGGGCTTTCAAATCGGGCACGGACACGAGCCTTTCGGCGGAAACGGAGCCGTTGCCCACCCGGTCTTTCGACAAAATGCGGAAGTAATAAGCCCGGTCGCCGGAGATGCTGTCGCCGGGAAAAGTATATTCCAACACGCTGGCTTTCAGCGGTTTGGAGTTCAGGGTATCGTAATGCCCGGTGGCGTCGCCGCCGAGCAGCACCCAAAAACCGGCGAAGTCTTCCGGCACGGGCGGCGTCTGCCAGCGCACCGTGATTTTTTTCTCCTTCGGAAAAAATTCCCCGGAAGTCAGCGTCGCCGGGTCGGGCGGGGTCAGGTCAACGGCTTGCCCCTGCGTGGTCGCCGCTTCGCTGATTTCGCCAAAACTGTCGTAGCCGCGCAAGCGGTAAAAAAAGGTCTTGTAATTCACGCCGACGCTGTCGCTGAAACCGAAAGATTGTAGCCGCATGTCTGGCGTTTCCACAAAAACCAGGGGCTTTCGACTGAGCGGCTGCCAGTTGTTTTTGCCATCGGCGGAGCGTTCGAGCAGGTAACTGCTGAACCGGGAATTGGCTTCTTTCGACCAGGTGAGGGTGATTTTTTTCTCGCCCGGCGTCAGGGTCAACCCTGCGGGCGGCGGCGGCGGCGAGTAGTTGTTTTCGACGTCGAGCCATGCCTGACTGAGCAAGTTCGGGGCGGTTTTGGTCTTGACGACGTAGCTGTAAACCTCGCCCTGCCGCACGTTTTTGTCCACGAAACGCAAGCCGAGCAGGTCGGCAGCGAGCGGCGAACGCTCGGCAGCGAAAAGCGAAAAGCCGAATTTGTTTTCCTCCGCCGACGCCTGTTCGTAGATGTTTTCGCCGCGAGACGAGTTGCCGTAGAGGTTCGAGGCAGCCATCATCGCCGTGCTGTCCGTGCCGAGCGCCTCGGCGGTGACTTGCTCACGAGACCAGGGTTTGACCTCGGCGATTTGAACCAGGTTGCCGTCTGCGCCTGCCCGCTCGATGGTGTAGCCGTTTTCGTTGGCTTCTTTCCAAAGCGCCAGGTTGTTGGGCGCCCAGCGCAAAACGATGCTGTCGCCGTACGCCCTTGCGATGCCGACGACTTGGGGGAAGACTCTGTTCCGGTTGGCGGGGGACATGGCGGAGAGGGGGAGGTCGTTGGGGAATTGGTAGTTGATTTCCAAGTCGGGCGGGTTTTGGAAGATGCCGGGTTGGGCGGCGGTGAGTTCGAGGGAATTGCTCAAACCCCCAGCCCCTAAAGGGGAGCCAGACGTGCCGCCCCCGACCCCAGAAGGGGAGCCAGACACCGCACCCCCGGAGCCAGACGTGCCACCTCCAATTACCGAAGGGGAGATGGCGCTTACCGTGTAGCGATAAGTTTTTCCAGCCGCCACCGTCGTGTCCACCAAACCAGCGCCGACTGCCACCGCCACCTGCGGGCTGTTTTGCGCTTCATACATTATATAGTTATAGCGCATGGCGTTGGCGTCGAGGATGCTTTTGTCCTTGAACTGGAAAGTGGTGTCGTAAATCAGCGCCCGCAGCGGCTGCATCATGCCGTTGGCTTCGTCGCGGTGGGCGGTGAACCAGGCGGTGTCTTTGGGCAACATTTTTTCCGCCAGGACGACCCTCGCACCGGCGGGCAATTCTTGCCGCTCGATGCGGTAGCCGGTGAGGAGTTGCGCTGCCCAAGTATCGGGCTGCAAGGGTTGCCAGCGGAGGAAAATGCCGTCGGGGAAAATCTGGGCAGACACGAGCAGGGTGTCTTGCGCCTGCGACGTGGCGGCGGCAAGGCAGGTGAAAAAAAGAAGCAAGTTTCTTGTCAGTTGAAGCATGGTGCAACCTGGTTTATCTCGGTCATTTTGGATTTTCAAGGATGAAATTGTTTTTTGGGAGGTGTTGAGTTTCGTTTGTGCGGCGCAGTCACCCCCCCTGCCCCCCCTCAAGGGGGGGTTGATACCTCCTTCGATTCTCATGTGGAAACAAGGCTCAACTTGAGAATCAAAGGAGGTGTCAACCCCTGCCCCCCCTCAAGGGGGGTTGACACCTCCTTCGATTCTCATGTGGAAACAAGGCTCAACTTGAGAATCAAAGGAGGTG
>CAZHLB010000976.1:0-2678 GCA_964533005.1 uncultured Saprospiraceae bacterium | reverse complement strand
AAAAAAGCTGCCGGTTATCGGAAACGACCTGCAAGCGCCGGTTGCAAACCGGCGGGAGCGATGAGTTTTTCATTTTTTAACGAACCAGGGTAAAAATCTACCGCCATGAACCGCCGCCTTCCTTTTTTCACTTTGATAATACTACTGCTGGCGGGCGTCTTCTGCCTCCATTTTTTCAAAGAAAAAAAAGCCCCGCCCGCCTCGCCCTCGCCCGATTTTTTGCCTGCACAAGCGACGGATTCCACGCAAAATCAACCCGGCGGCAGCCTTGAAATGCCTTCGCTTGCCAAGCGGGAAACCCGCTGCCCCGCCGCCGAAACCGTGCTTAAAAAACTTCATGCCGTCTTCGGAAATCGCCGCCAGCCTTGCCCGAAACTCCGGCTGCTCGACGACCAATTAGGCGCCCGCTACCGCGAATCCTCGAACGAAATCGTGCTCGACCCGCGCTCGCTGGCGGTCTGCCGCAGTTTTGGCAAGGACTCGCTCGACGCCCTGGCTTTCATCATCGGGCACGAACTGGCGCACGCCTTCCAGGCGCAAGGCGAGCCGGGCGACGCCGAATTTTCCTACCTCGCCTTTGACCGAAACCAGGACAGCGACGCCGAAAAAGAGCGCCGGGCAGACGTGCAAGGCATTTTCAATGCCTGCCTCGCGGGCTATCGGTCTTTTTCCATTTTGCCGGAACTGCTGGCGAGGCTCTACCGGGCGCACGGGATTGCTGCCGATTTGGAAAATTATCCGCCCCTGAGCGAAAGGCAGCGGGCTGCACGGGCTGCGCTGGCGCAAATTGACACGCTGACCCAATTGCACGACGCCGCCAATTTTTTGTCCGCCCTCGGCGAGCACGAGCTGGCGGCGGCGGCTTGGCGCTACGTTTTGCTGTTTTATCCCGGCAGGGAAATTTATGGCAACCTCGGCGTCAGCCATGCGCTGCACGCGTTGCACTGCACTTCAAAAAATGCCGATTGGTTTCTTTACCCGCTGGAATTGGACACGGACAGCCGCCTGAAAAAAGCCAAAATCAGGGGCGGCGCTAAAAATTTGTCGGAAAAGGAGCGTGCGTTGCGCGCCCGGTTTTTGGCGCAAGCCAGGGATTTCCTCGAACAGGCGCTCCGGCTCGACCCTGCCTATTTTCCCGCCGAGGTCAACTTGCTCTGCGTGCTGACCTTGCAGGGCAATTTCAGCGAAGCGAAAAAATTTTGCGAGCAGCGCCGCCTGTTGCAAAGGGAAGGCTTGGCTTCCGCCGAAAAAAACAAGGCTCGCCTGGCGTTGGCAATCGTGCTCGCCCAGAGCGAAGACGCGGGCGAGCAAGCGCAGGCGGAGCAAATTTTCACCGACCTGGCGGCTCCCGGCGCTCCCGTTTTTTTGGCAAAAATGGCGAGCCACAACCTGGAAGTTTTGCGGGAGAACCCCGCCGTTCTTGCGCCCGTCCCCGACCTCGGCGATTGCATCCAACCTGCCGCTTTCGAGCCTTCCGATAAAATAGACGGCGTTTTCATTCACCGCGACTGGGGGCAACCTTCGATGGCGTTGCCAGGAGAGGCTGGCTTTTTTTTGTTTTTGGAAAAACGACCCGGCTCGCGGCTGGCGCAGTTTTCAAAGTCGGATCAGCGTGTATTTTCCTTGCAACGCATGGCGAAAGTCAAGTCCGCCGCCGCCGTCCGCTTCCCTGCCAGCAGTCGCCCGAAGCTCGTCCAAACGACTGCCGGGGCGTTCCTCATTTGCCGGGAAGAGCATTGGATTTGCTTGCTCGACGAGCGCGGGCGGGTGCTGGAATGGGGGAAGTTTTATGATTTTTCAGAAAAGTGAAAAAAGTGCATTTCCCGCTGTTAACCTTTGAATTCGCTCGCCATAAAGGTTTGTAATCAAAAAAAGGCTTGCTTCTGGCAGCCTGAGTTTCCAGGAAAATAAAGCTGAAAAAGAAATGAAAACAATCCATCGCATCGCGTGGACAGCCTGCTTTTTGCTTGCTGTTCTGAGGCTTCCCGCACAGTCCGGCAAGGTGGACGAAGCGCTGGAAGGCTTCAAAAAAACCAGTTTCATGGTGCAGTTCCTCGACCTGCGAACCCAGATGGAAACCACCGCACGGGGCTTTCGCAAGATGCTGGAACAGGATGGCGAGGGGCGCTTCAAACCGCAGGATGCTCAACGAGTCATCACCGGCTACGAGCAGAGCGCCAGCCGGGCAAATGCAATCCTCCAGGGCGTGGTTTCCGATTTTTTGCAGCAAAAAAAAATGAGGTTCATCGCCCGTTTCCCGGAAACCTACGCCAAGGGGCTGGAACTGGACTTGCGCAACCTGTCCGATTTCTCGGTGCAAAACTTCCATCAGCCCCTCGCCGACCTGACCGCCGACGAGGTGGACGGCGCTCCCGTCCTGCTCCTGATTGTGCAAATGATTACCCTGACCTCGGAACTGACCAACTACCTGCGTGAGCTAAAAATGCGGGAGCGGCGCTACACCGCCGAGTACCTCGACAAAAACCTGTACGAATCCTGCCGCTTTCGCTACTGGGATGAGCTTGAAAACGGCTGGCACGACACCGACCCGAACCGCAGAACCCTGACCGAGCCGCTCGATTTTCCGACCCTGCCGATCCTCGACACCCGTTTCGACAGCGCCTGGGAATGGAACGGCGCAACCCTTGATTCGCTCGGGCAAGCGCCTCCGGCGGAGG
>CAZHLB010000975.1:0-2680 GCA_964533005.1 uncultured Saprospiraceae bacterium | reverse complement strand
GCGCTGCCACTTGGCGACGAGTTTTGCCACCTCCTCTTTCAAGCCGTTGTGCATCGCCCATTGCTCCTGAGTCATCGGCACGAGGAGCGTTTTGTCCTGGCGTTTGGGCAGTTCTTTGAGCACCTGTTTTTTGGTGCGGCGCAGCATCAAATCGGCGAGGCTGACGCTGATTTCCTTGAGGTGGCGGAAGCCGACGACTTTGCCATTTTCATTTTTGACGAGGTAGCGGTTCAAAAAACTGTACAGGGGACCCAGCCGGAATTGGTCAATGAACTGCACGATGGAGTACAATTCTTCGAGCTTGTTTTCGAGCGGCGTGCCGGTGAGAACGATGGCGTGGGGGGAGCGCAGTTTTTTGATGGCGGCGCTGGTTTTGGTCGCCCAATTTTTGATGCGCTGCGCCTCGTCGAGGAGGATGAGGTCAAATTCGAGGGCGTTCAAATCATGCAAATCGTTGGCGACGGTTTGGTAGCCAGCGATGGTGAAAAAATCACCGAGTTCCCGGTACTGCTTTTTGCGGCTCGGCAAGCCGCCTTCCACGACGTGGGCGGTGAGGTCGGAGAAGCGTTCGATTTCACTTTTCCACTGGTATTTCAGCGAAGTCGGGCAAACGACGAGTACCCTCGCCGCCCCAAATTCTTTGCGAAAAAGCTCTGCGGCGGCGATTGCCTGCACGGTTTTTCCCAGGCCCATTTCATCGGCGAGCAAGCATCTGCCTGCCCTTGCAGCGAACAAGACGCCTTGCTTTTGGTAGGGGTAGAGTTTGATTTTCAGCAGATTATCAAATGCCTCGCTCTCGATACCCTGCGGGAAAATCTGGTCGAGGCGGGCATTACGGCGGAGCATTTCCCGTTGCGCCAGCACAAATTCCAGGGCGTCGTCGTAACAGCGAAAACCTTCGTAGAGGCGGCGGGCTTCTTCGAGTATTTTTTCAAAAACGGGGAAGCTTTCCGGCAGGATGGCGAGGTCTGCGTCAAAATATTTTTCCGCCAACTGGCGAAACTCGGCTTCGTTTTCCGAGCCGATGCTGAGGCGGATTTTCCTGCCGTTGCGGTAGTCGAGGTAAATGGAGGAGTGGGTTTGGTGAAAGCCTTTTTTGATGATGCCCTTGTTTCCCCGTTTTTTTGAAAGCCGGTCGAGCACGAAACCGATGTGCTTGCAGACACCTAAACGATTGGTTTTGAAATCCATGCACGAGCAAAAATTGCCACTGTCGCCGAGCGAGCGAATGGCGACCCGGTAGGTATTTTTTGTTTCCGGGTTGCGCACGTTGAAGTCGGAAAAGACAGAATGCTCGCCCAGATTTTCCATGATGAAGGCGCTGTCTTTGCCAAATTGCTTGCGCAAACCGGCTTGCCACCGCTCCAAAGTGAGGTCTTCGGGCTGGCGGTAAAATGGGATTTTGTCATCCTTGATTGCTTTTGCTTTGGAACGGGCGGCGGGCTTGCGCCGGGCGGGAGCTTTCTCTGAAAGAGTTGCCATGATGTGCTGGGTTGAAAAAAAGGTAGAATTAGGATGAGTGGGATTGTCAAGGATGTTAAGGATTGGGACGGGAGACCCGTCCCAATCCTTAACATCCTTGACAATCCCACTCATCCTAATTCAAGATTCTTGGGTAAAAGTCGAAAGTTTGGGAAAACGCAGCGGCAGGAATTCCCCAAAAACAGCGCAGGCAGTCAAAAAATCATAGTGAACCGGCCATGAACACCCTAACCAGCCGCCCGTTCCATTTAAAAACACCTCGACTTTCGGGCATGAAGCACACAAGTTGGGCAGCTTTCCCGCAAGTTTCGAGGCATTTTCTAACCAATTAAATTTAAAGTCATGAGCGCATTTTCTGACAAGCTCAAAGGCAACTGGAACATGGTTAAAGGCAAACTCAAGCAGCAGTACGGCGACCTGACGGACGACGACCTGACCTACACCGAAGGCAAAGAAGACGAATGGCTGGGCAGGCTCCAACGCAAAACCGGACGCACCAAAGAAGATTTGAAAAGGTGGATTGACAGCCTTTAATCGCCCATTCCATCGGGAGGCAAAGCCTGTCGGCAAGAGCATTGCCGGCAGGCTTTTGCTTTTTGGAGAAGGAGGAAAGTTAGGAGGTACTTGGGCTTATGAACAAGCCCACCCATGCCCCGTTTTACCCAAAAGCCGGAAAGACAAGCATTTAAGATGTTTTTCAGCCTCGCCGGTCTTTTGCCAAATCTATTCAATTAACCAAAAAACATTTGACATGAGAACTTCAGCTTTGGTAAATCTGACAAGCCGCCTGGCGGCATTCCTGACCCTTCAATTACTTGCCGTTCAGGCATTTGCACAAGACAAAGGACTCAACGTAGATGTAGATATCAATGACAAAAGTGGCGGCGGTTGGATGTCCAATATCTGGATTTGGGTGGGCATCGCAGCCTTCATCATTATCCTGGTGCTTGCCATGCGGGCAGGCGGCAGTACGAGCAAAGAATGACAACCCTGCAAAGGTTTCTAACCCCAAACTGGAATGACTTCTGAATAAAGTGGATAGGAAAAGGGGCTGGTTTTGACGAACCAGCCCCTTTAATTTTTCCCTGATTGACGAATGATGATTACATGATTGTTGATTGTTGATGGAATGGCGGGGGGGGGGGGGGGGCGGGGTGGGGGGGCCGGCGCGGGGGGGGGGGCGGGGCGGGCGCACGCA
>CAZHLB010000974.1:0-2683 GCA_964533005.1 uncultured Saprospiraceae bacterium | reverse complement strand
CGTCCCAATCCTTAATATCCTTGAACATCCCGCTTATCCTAATTCAAAATTTTATAAAGTTATGGCTATCAAAACTACTCTCCGTTTCTGTTCCCTACTCGTGTATTTCTGCAGTCTGAACTTGCAAGCCGCCGCTCCTTTTTGGGGGGAAACTTTCCTCAGCGGCATCCCTGGCAACTGGACGACCGGCGACTCGCCGAGCAATTCCAAGCTCTGGCAGCACTGTAACAACTTCACGGAATGCCCGCCGGGCAATTTTTCCAGCCAATTTTTCAAGGATGAACGCTTCGAGTCTTTCTCGGCGGACAACGGTTTTGCCTACCTGATGCCTTACGGAACGACAGCTTCTGGCGTCCCTCACGACACCTGGCTGCAAACCGACGTCATCAATTGCGAAGACAAGGACAAGGTCTTCCTGAAATTCACCACCTACATCGCTGCCCGATATACCGCCCCGGAGACGGATGCGGTCGTGGAGGTGCAAACCGGTGGCGGGGCTTGGGTCGAGTACGTCATTTTTCGAAATCTTCATCCTGATTTGGTGGAACCGACGGGCACGGCGCTGGTCTCATACCAGCCGCAAGTGGTTTGGCTCGATTTGACGGCGCAAGCCAAAAATGAGAGCCAGGTGCGCATCCGCTGGCGCTGGCAGTTCACCGGCAACACCGAATATTGCTGGCTGCTCGACGACGTGGAATTGTTCGATGAAAATCCCCTGCACGAGCACGCTGTCTGGGGAACCCTGCCCGGGCAAGGCGATTTCGCAGGCGGCTTGAACGGCTGGACGGTCGCCTACGCAAACGACACTTGCCGCTGGCGTTGGTCGGACAAGGCGCTTGTTCATTTCCCGAATGGAGGTGAGGCAGACGGCTTTGGCAGTTCGCCCACCCTGAACAACGGCGTTGCAATGGTGAATCCAACATTTTGCAAAGATTTTGACGAGCCGGTCAATTTTCAATTCACCCACACGAGCCTCACTTCTCCCGGTATAAATCTTTCCGGCATTGCGCCAGGGACAAGGCTTTCCCTGCAATTTCACCAAACCGTGCGCACCGGCAACGAAGCGTTTTCAAATTTGCCGGTCACGGGGGTGGCAATCAGCATGGATGGCGGCGCAACTTTCATTGACACCCTCGATGCCAATCCGCTGCTGCCTTTCGACAAGGGTTGGTGTGGCATGAGAACCCTCGACCTGCCGCTTGTTACGGCTGGGGCGACTAACGTAAAAATCCGCTTCCTTTTTTACGGGGACACATTTTACTGGATGGTTGACGACGTGCGGATTTTGAAACGGTTCGACAATGACTTGCGGGTGAACCGGCAGTTTTCGGCAGTTGCGCCCAGTTTTGCCGTGCCGGGCAGCCAGGTGATGCCGCTTGGTTTTATTGCCGAAGTGGAAAACGCAGGCAGTGCGACGCAGGATTTTTCCACCTTGTTTTTGACCGTTCAGGACGTGAAAACAGCGGAGGAAGTGCATCGGGACACGCTTTTCCTCGGAACGCTGGCGCCGGGAGCGGTTATTTCCAACCTGCCTTTTTCCAAAACTTTTACGCCGCCCGCCAAAGCCGCCCGCTACGCTTGTTTCTATCAAGTGAAAGCCGACCTGAACGACGAGGATTTGACCAACAACACGGTGCGCTGGACTTTCGAGGTGACCGATTCGGTTTTTGGCAAGGCGAGAAGTTTGAATGCCGTTCCTTCTTATTCCTATTTCGACCCGATTTTTGGACAGCCTTTCGAAGTGGGAAATTGCTATTTCATTCCTCCGAATCCTGGCAAGCAATGGGCGTCCTCGGTCAGTTTTTCCTTCGTGGGTTCATCGGATTTGCCGCCATCCGGCATGGAATTGCAAGTGGCGCTTTACAAATGGAAAACTGCCTCCGGCTTCGGCGATGTCAATGGCGACACCCTGGCAAATGCCGATGAATTCGAGCAAGTGACCTTCACCAACGCCACGGTCGAGGACACCGACTACCGCAAGCTCATCACCGTGCCGCTCGACCCAAACGGCGAGTGGCAGCCTTTCGAATTGGAAGACAGCACTTATTATTTCGTGACGGTGGCAAATCCATCATCCAATTTGCCCATGTACATCGCCGCCAGCGAGGAGGTTGACTACACGGCGATGTTTTGGCTTTCTTACCAATTCAACCTGCCGATGTTCGTCTCGATGCTCCGCAAAGTCGGCGAGCCGGATTTCATAGCCAATGCCTGGGCGCTGCGGCGCATCCCTTTCATCCGGCTGAACATGGTCAGCCTGACGCCGGGCGAGGAGGTGAAAACGGAGCCACTTGCCCTTGAAATTCAGCCGAACCCGGCGAGTGGCGAGTTTTTTTTGACGGTGGAAAACGGCAAAATGCAGCGGCAGGTGGCGGTGGAAATCTGCGATGCGGCGGGGCGGTTGCAGGCGGTTTTTGAGTTTAAAAACACGATTGTCAGCCAGTTGGCAATACCTGTAGAAAGCCTGCGCAACGGGTTCTACTTTGTCAAGGTCACTACCGAAGCGGGGATTGGGACGCAAAAGTTGGCGGTTTTCAGAAAATAAATCCGCCGGGTTTCGACTTTTGGCGCTTCAATTTTTGAATTAGGATTAGTGGGATTTTCAAGGATGTTAAGGATTGGGACGTTGGACGTTGGGAGGATTGGAACACGGATGACACGGATTAGGCGGATTGACACGGAT
>CAZHLB010000973.1:0-2690 GCA_964533005.1 uncultured Saprospiraceae bacterium | reverse complement strand
GTGCGCCTCCGCCAAACTGGAGTTTGGCGACACTTCAAACCAACCTTCCAAACCGTTTTTCAATCAATTTTTCAAGCCGCTGTTTTGCGAGCAGCAGTTGCGATTTCGAGGTATTGATGCTGATGCCAAGCTCTTTCGCAATTTCCCGGTGCTTGTACCCTTCGACGGCGTAGAGGTTGAAAACCGTCCGGTAACCCGGCGGCAATTCGTCGAGCAGCGAGAGGATTTCCCTGGCGGAAAGTTCTTCGACGACAGTCGGCATTTCCGGCAAATCGAGGTTCGGATTGATTTCTTCCAGGTGGCGGAAATGCTGCTTTTTCCGCAGGTGCATCAAGGCTTCGTTAATCATGATGCGCCGAATCCATCCCTCGAAACTGCCATCGCCGTTGAACGTGCCGAGCTTGGAAAAGACTTTGTAAAAACCTTCCAGCAACACGTCCTCCGCTTCTTCTTCACTCTTCAAATAGCGCCTGCACACCCCCAGCATCAGGGGCGAAAACCGCTCGAAAAGTAGCTTTTGCGCTCGGCGGTCTTGGCGTTTGCAGGCAGCTATGAGTTCGTTTTCAGTCACCGGAAGAATTGAGCGTATCAAGTTTTGAGCTTTGAACCGGTATTTGTCAAAACCCAATAACTCAATCGTTTATCGCAAATGTAGGTTTTCAGAACTCGCCCCGAAGGACAACGGCAAGATGCAATCGAGCCAGGTTTTGGCGCTTGGCAGGGATGATTTTCCTGCTATTTTTGCCGCCCGATTTTTGGAAAGTCTTCCAAAGTCGAGCCTAAAGCTGACAGGTGGAAAAGTGGTTTTGAGCGAAAAAAAATTTCATTTTTTTTCGCTCAAAAACCACTTTTCCACCTGTCAGCTTTTGCCAAAAAATGAAAATCGAGCATCTCGCCATCTGGACAAAAAACCTGGAACAAATGCGCCGGTTTTATGAAACCTACTTTCAGGCAACCGCAGGCGAACGCTACGTGAACCCATCCAAAAATTTCCAATCTTATTTCCTAACCTTCGACTCAGGCAGCCGCCTCGAATTGATGCAAAAGCCAGAAATCTCTGAAAATCAGTACGATGCAGGCATTCAATTCACCGGCATCACCCATTTTGCCATCTCCACCGGTAGCCCCGAACAAGTTGACCAACTGACCAATCGCCTGCGAGCCGACGGCTTCACCATCGCCGGTGAGCCTCGCCGCACCGGCGACGGCTACTACGAAAGCATCGTGCTCGACCCCGAAGGAAACAGGATTGAAATCACAGTTTAAATGGTGACTGGTGGTTGGTGAATGGTGATTGGGCAGCCCAATCACCATTCACCAATCACCAGTCACCATTCACAAAAATGGAACTCGAAAACGACCGCTACCTCCTCTCCGGCGGGGTTGACCCGCTCGAATTGGTTGCTAAGTATGGCACCCCGCTTTACGTTTACGACACTGCCATTATCGAGCGGCAATACAAGCGCATGAGCGAGGCTTTTTCGGTGCCGAAGCTGAAAATCAACTATGCCTGCAAAGCAAACCCGAACATCAACGTCATGAAATTTCTGCGAGAATTGGGGGCGGGGCTGGACGCTGTTTCGGTGCAGGAAGTCGAGTTGGGTATCCGGGCTGGTTTTGCACCGCAAGACATCATTTTCACGCCGAGCGGGCCCTCGCTCGAAGAAATGGAGACGGCGCTGGAGTTTGGTGTTCGCATCACGCTGGAAAGCATTTCCGGCATGGAGCATTTTGGTCATGCCCACCCCGACGTGCCGGTTTGCATTCGCATCAATCCGCACATTTTGGCAGGCGGAAACACCAAAATTTCCACAGGGCACATTGATTCCAAGTTTGGCATTTCCATCCACCAGTTACCTCATATTTTGAAGATTGTGGAAGCCACCGGCATGAAAATCGAAGGCTTGCACATGCATACCGGCTCCGACATTCTGGACGCCGAGGCTTTTTTGCAGGCAGCGGAAATCCTGACGAACGTCGCCCACCACTTTCCCGACCTCGATTTTATTGACTTCGGCAGCGGCTTCAAAGTGCCTTACCGACCCGGCGACGTGGAGACGGATATAGAAGACGTGGGGGCGGAGATTTCTAAAAACTTCAATGCTTTTTGCGAGCAATATGGCAGGGAATTAACGCTCGTTTTCGAGCCGGGAAAGTTCCTGGTGAGCCAATCCGGCTTTTTCCTCGTTCGGGTCAACGTGGTAAAACCGACGCCTTCCACCGTTTTTTTGGGCGTGGACAGCGGCTTGAATCACCTCATCCGGCCCATGTTTTACAACTCGTACCACCGCATCGAAAACATCAGCCGGCCGAATGGGAAGCCCAGGATTTACACGGTTGTTGGCTACATCTGCGAGACGGATACGTTTGGCAGCAACCGCAAAATATCGGAGGTGGCGGAGGGAGACATTCTTTGTTTTTTCAATGCCGGAGCGTACGGCTACTCCATGTCTTCCAACTATAATTCCCGTTTCCGCCCGGCAGAAGTGCTGGTTCATGAAGGCAACGACTACCTCATCCGCAAGCGGGAAACGATGAAGGATATTTTGCGCAACCAGGTGGAGGTGGAGCTTGGCGTGGAAATGGAAGCCGCCATTTAAATGACTTGGCTGCTTCCATACTGATTAAATGATTGATGATTAAATGATTACATGATTGTTGATGGAATGGAAAATGGCAAGATGTGCGAT
>CAZHLB010000972.1:0-2695 GCA_964533005.1 uncultured Saprospiraceae bacterium | reverse complement strand
AACCTGCGGCGGCGCTTGCCCGGTGAAACCTGCGTCAATCGGCGTGTTGGTCTGCCCGGCAACGAGGTTGAAGCAAGCGGTGAAGCCGAGGTTGTCGGCGTCGCTGTCTTTCGTGTCGTCGCCGCCAGCGTCTTTCACGGTGAACTGAACGGGCGAACCGTTGATGCTGCCGGGGCTGGCAAATTTGATGCGGTAGCTTCCAGGTTGCACATTATTAATAAGGTATGCCCCCTGCGCATTGGTCGTAGCGAAATTGACAAACGTGCCGCCGCAGGTTTCCAAAATCACGAAGATGCCCGAGACGCCCGGCTCGCCTGCATCCTGGATGCCGTTGCCGTTGGTGTCGAACCAGACGAAGTCACCGACCGAAGCTGCGCCCGTGCCGTTTTGCTGGGAAAGCCCTGCGTCGCGGGTCGGGTCGTTTTGCCCGGCGGCAATGTTGAAGCAATCCGTTTTTCCCGTGCCGGGGTTGACGTCGCTGTCTTTCGTGTCGTCGCCGCCTGCATCTTTTGGTGAAAACTGGAAGCCTGCGGGAAGGTTGGAAAATTCAAGATAGTAGCTGCCCGCCGTCAGGTTGATGAACTGGTAGCCGCCGTTGGCATTGGTCGTGAACTGCCCGATGAAGGTGTTGTCGCAGCGGTACAATTTCACCAGGACGCCCTGGCAGCCTGGCTCACCTGCATCCTGAATGCCATCCTTGTCGAGGTCTTTCCAGACGAAATCGCCGATGGTTCCATTTTGCGGCGTTGCCGAAAAGATGCCAGCGTCAATCGAATTGTCGTTCTCACCGGGCGAAAGGAAAGTGCAATCGGTGCGCCCGTTGCCGGGGTTGGCGTCGCTGTCGATGTTGTCGGCGGCGGCGTCTTTCGGCGAAAACGAGAAGCCGCCGGGCAAGACAAACTCGACGAAATACTGCATGTTGGACGCCAGGTTGGTGAAGCTGTAGCTGCCCCCACCATTGGTCGTTGTCGTCGCCACGAGCGTGTTGTCGCATTTGTACATCCGCACGGTCACGCCCGAAACGCCTGGTTCGCCTGCGTTGAACATGCCGTTTTGGTTCAAATCATTCCAAACCAAATCGCCTAACGAAGCGACCGCTCCCGGCGAGCAGGGACCCGGCGACAAAACGGTGATGTTTTTCGAACAACTCGCATTCTGCGCATCCTGCACCGAAACGCTGATGTCAAGCCCATTTTGATACACGATGGGCGGGCTGGTGTTGCCGCAAGAAAACTGCCCTGCCGGGAAGGGTCCCAACGTGACGGGTGTGCCGTAAGCCGTGGGTCCAATCTGGAAAACGCCGAGGCAAGCATGGTTGAAACTGCCTGTCCATTGGCTGCTGCCGCCACTTCCGGTCACCGTCAGCACGAAGGTGTACGTGTCGTCAGTGGTGGCGGAGGTGCCTTTGCCATCGCATAAAATGTTGGTCACCACCGGGTTGATGGTGCAGGCGGGCGGTGTCTGCCCTCTAAAACCTGCGTCCACGCACAAGTTGGTCGCTCCGTCGGCAAGGGTGAAGCAGGAGGTAAAACCAAACTGGTCGGCGTCGCTGTCCTTGCAATCGTCGGTTCCGGCGTCTTTCGTAGTGGAGAACAAGCCGCCGGGGTTGGCAAATTTTACCCGGTACTGCCCGCCTTGCAGGTTTTGGAACAGGTAAGCACCGCTGGCATTGGTGGTGGTGAAGTTGACAAATGCGCCGTTGCATCTTTCCAAAATCACATAGACGTTGGGGATGCCCGGCTCGCCTGCATCCTGGATGCCGTTGGCGTTGTCGTCTCGCCAGACGAAATCGCCGATTTTAGCGGTTAAGCCTGCCACGCAATTTTCCACATTCACCATGATAGTCTTCGTCTTGCGGCATTCGATGCAGGGACAATCGCTGCCCACGTCGCCGCTGCCGCCGGAGGCGCTGCCAGAGCCACTGCCGGAGCCGGCGCTGCCACCGCTGCCAGACCCGCCGGAGCCGCCCGTGCCGGAACTGCCAGCGTTGCCGCCGCAGGGGTCGCCGCCACCATTGGAGCCGCTGGTGCCATTGCTGCCGGTGCCGGTACCGCCGGAGCCACTGCCGCCGGAGCCGGAACTGCCGGAACTTCCGGCGCTGCCCATGCCGCCCGTCGGGCAAATCACGCCTCCGGTCTGCCCGTTCGAGCCGCTGCCGGAACCGGAACCCGGCACTCCGGAACTGCCGGAGCCGCTCGAACCGCCCACCGGCAAGTCGTTGTCGCAACCATTGTCAATGGTCAGTTTGACCGTAGCCGTGCCTACCGTGCTGAACACGACGCTGTGCGGTCCCAAGCCGGTGGCAAACTGTGGACTGGCGGTCGAGCCGAAATCCCAGGTGTAAACCAAGCAAGGGAAGCCCAGGTCGGGTGCGGAAAACTGCACCGCTGTGCCTTTGCAAATCTGCCCCGTCGGGGAGTTGATGATAGGCTCTGGGCAGACTTCGCTCGTGGTGAAAACATTGGCGTTGATGGTCGCTGCCGATTCGGGCAGGTTGTGGTTCAGGCAGGGAAAATCGCTGCCAGCCGTCGGTTCCGAAGGGACGAAAAAGGCGGTCGAAATTGCCCAAACGCCGAGTAGTGTGGCTGCCGTGAACAGCAGCTTTCGAAGGGAAGTAAGAAAGTGTTCGTGCATAGAAAATGATTTTAAAAAATGAAAGGAATAGATGAATCGTGCGGCTCGCTTGGAGCGAGCC
>CAZHLB010000971.1:0-2699 GCA_964533005.1 uncultured Saprospiraceae bacterium | reverse complement strand
CTTTTTTAGGAGAACCTCTTTGTCAACCGACAAATGAAACATCCCAAAATTTTTCTCAAAAAACACCGCTCTCCAATTGATGTCCATGCTTCTCTACCTCGCCAAACGCCTCCTCCTTTTCCTTCCCACCTTGCTCGCCATCAGCCTGCTCGCTTTCGGCTTGAGCAAATTAGCCCCCGGCGACCCCGTTCTCGACTACCTGCAAACCGACCCGTTCAGCTCCGTTTTCACGCCGCAGCAATTGATAAATGCTGAAAATGCCTACCGCTCGGCGGCGGAAAAAATGAACCTCAACCTGCCTGCTTTTTACTTCACCATCACCTCGAAAGCCTACCCGGATACCCTGCACAAAGTGCCCATCCGCTTCCGGCGGCAAACGCTGGAAAAGCTCACCGCCCAGTTTGGCAATTGGCAAGAAATTCAAACTTATTACAACTCCATCCGCTCGCTCGACCTGCGTTTTTTGGCGCAGCCGGACTCCATTCGCCGCCCGGCAACGCAGTTCAAACAAGCCCTGCGGGAACTTTACATCGCCTCGAAAGACGCCGCCATTTCCGCCAAACTCGCAACCATGTCTGCGAATTTGGAAAAAGACACAGCCTTAAATTCCTGCCTCGCCTCCGATTTTTCCAGCCTGAAAAACAACTGGCAAACCGTTAAAAATCAAGCCACGCCGGGCAAGTTGCTCCTGCCTGCTTTTCATTGGAACGGCTTAAAAAATCAATACCACCGCTGGCTCTTCAATTTCCTGGGCGGCGATTTTGGCGTCTCCGTTTACGACCGGCGGCCGGTGGAAGACAAAGTGAAACCTGCCCTTTTCTGGACTTTGGTGGTGAATCTGGGAGCGATTTTCCTGGCGTATTTGCTGGCTATTCCGCTCGGCGTCTGGTCGGCAGTGCGGCGAGGGCAGTGGTTCGACCGGGTTACTTCGCTGGGGCTTTTCATGCTCTATTCTTTGCCTGCATTTTGGATTGCAACGATGTTGGTGATCTTCTTTTCGACCCGGGAATATGGCATGGATTGGTTCGACATCGGCTTGGGAAACGTGCCGTCGAATGCGCCCTGGTGGAAAAAAATCGGGCTGGCTGCGCCGAATTTGCTGCTGCCGATTTTGTGCGTCGCCTACCCTTCTTGGGCGTACATTTCAAGGCAGGTGCGCGGTGCGATGAACTCAGCTTTGGCGCAAGATTACGTCCGCACGGCGAGGGCGAAAGGGCTGCCGGAGCGCCAGGTGGTTTGGAAACACGCCTTCCGAAATTCGCTTTTCCCGCTCATCACTTTGTTCGCTTCTGTCTTCCCGGCAGCCATCGCCGGGTCGGTCGCCATCGAATACATTTTCAACATTCCCGGCATGGGCTGGCTGACTTTGAATGCCATTTTGCAAAAAGACTGGGCGGTAGTTTTTTCCGTGCTGATGCTCGGCTCAATGCTGACGATGGTGGGAATGCTGGTGGCGGATTTGCTGTACGCTGCGGCTGACCCCAGGGTGAAATTCAAATAAGGGCTTGGTTTTTTTCAAACCATCACCTCCTTGTTGTACTTGCTCCGATACTCCACCGGCGTCAGCCCGGCAATTTTTTTAAAAACATCCCGAAACGCTTTCGCATCGCCGTAGCCAACATCGAACATCACTTCGTTCACCGTTTTGCGGGTGCTTTCCAAAGTCCGTTTCGCCGCTTCCACTTTCACCCGCTGGATGTATTCGACCACCGTGTTGTTGGTCGCCCGTTTGAACCGCCGCTCGAAACTGCGCCTGCCGATGGCAAACCTGTCTGCCAATTCATCCACCGATAATTTAGCCTGGTAATATTGCTCGATGAACTGCTGCGCCTGCAAAATCTCGCCGTCCTCATGCGATTTCTGCCCCTGAAAAAGCATGAACGGCGACTGGCTATGCCGGTCTATGTCAATGGCAAAAAACTTGGCGGCGAGGATGGCGGTCGCCCGGTCGGTGTATTTTTCAACTAAGTACAGCAGCAAATTCCAGTACGAACTGGCGCCGCCGCTCGAATAAATCCGCTGCTCTTCGGTGATGATGCTGCCATCCATCAATTGCACGTCGGGAAACATCCGCCTGAATTCATTCGCAAACAGCCAGTGCGTCGAGCATTTTTTGCCCCGCAGCAGCCCGGTCGAAGCGAGCAGGAAAGCGCCGAGGCAAAGGGAAGCCACCTCTGCGCCACGCTCGTGTTGCTCGACAATCCAGGGAATGAGATTCCGGTTTTTTTCAAGCGCCAGGCGAAGGTCGCCGGACAAGGCAGGCAAGATGACGAGGTCAGTCTGGTCAACTTCGTGCAAAAGCAGGTCGGCATGAACGGAAAAATGCCCGTCGAGCAGTTTCACTTCTTTCGATTCGCCAACGAGTTGGACATTGAAAAGGGCAGGTTTATCCGCCGCTTGGAGAAACTGGTTCACTGCCGTGAACATGTAGCGGGGGTCGCAGATTGCTTGTAAAACGGCAGCTTCCGGGACGAGGATGGAGATTGTTTTCATCGGGCAAACCTAAACAAAAAGTTTGTCGCAATTGCCCCCTTTTTTGACGCTCCCGGCTCTTTTTCCAAGCATTTAGACACAATATGTTTGCACTGTTTTTCGGAACGACTTGATAAAGCTGGACTTTGGACACATTTGAGACACGAGGAGGATGGGAACACGGATGACGCGGATTGGGCGGATTTACACGGATTATTTTCCGCCAC
>CAZHLB010000970.1:0-2701 GCA_964533005.1 uncultured Saprospiraceae bacterium | reverse complement strand
GTTGGAAATTTGAAAACTGGTCGCCATCGTGAAGCACCCGGCGTGGGCGGCGGCGATGAGTTCTTCGGGGTTCGTGCCTTGTTTGCCGTCTTCGTTTTCGAAGCGCAGTTTGGCGGAATACGGGAGATTTTGAAAGGCGCCGCTTTGGCTGCTCAGGCTGCCGGAGCCTTCTTTGCCGCTGCCTTTCCAGATGGCGGTAGCTGTTCTTTTCATTGGTTGTGATTTTGAAAGTTGATAAAGGTTGATGAGGTTAATAAAGGTTGATGTGCATCAACCTTTATTAACCTCATCAACCTTTATCAACTTTCATAAAATGTGATTGAGAGGCGGCAAATGTATTTCCCGGCAGGATAGATTTTGACGAAAAATTTTTCAATCGAGCAATTCCTTCCCGATAGCCCTGCCCAGGTCGGTAACGCCGTCGCCCCGGGTGTTGCAGAGCAAAACGATGACGATTTTCTTTTCCGGGTAACAGCGCATGTAAGCTCTGGAGCCAGGTTGAGCGCCGCCTTTGGCGAAGACCTTCGTGCCGTCTTCCGTTCCCAAATCCCAGCCATAGCCGTAGGATTTGGCGTTGTCGGGCGCAGTGGTCATGGTGGTGAGCGAGGCGTTGGAAATGATGTCGCCCTTCAAAAGCCGGATGCCGAACCTCGCCAAATCGGTGGCGGAGCTTTCCATGCCGCCGCCTGCAAATTTCCAGCTCAGGCTTTTGGGCGTGATTTCAGAGAAAGTGCCATTGTTGCTTGCGCTGTAAATTTTGGAGCGGTCGTCATAGTTGACTGCTAAGTTTTCACAACGAAGGGTGGTCACGTCGAAGGGTGTGCTGATTTCCTCTTGCAAGAGTTTTGAAAACGTCTTGCCGGTCTTTTTTTCCAGGGCAGCAGCGGCGCAGGTGTAGCCATGCGTGGAATATTCATAAGTTTTATTGACCAACGGGTCGGCGCTGAAAAGCTTGGTGGCTTCGTAGGCGGAAGTATAGACTTCGGTGGTTCCGGCGGAAAGGGGGTCATCGTCAAGATAGTGGCGCACCTTTCCCCGGTTGGAAAGCAGTTGCCCGACGGTGTGGGTGTGATGGGCGGGCAAGCGGCTTTCGTAATCCCGGGTTTTTTTGTTCAAATCAATCTTGCCTTTGTCTTTGAGGCGAAAAGCGAGCGTGCCCGTCACGGCTTTGCTGACGGAAGCCAGGCGGTAAATGGTCTCAGAATCGGCTTGCTTCGAGGCGCTCACGTCGGCTAAACCGAAGCCTCGTTTGTACTTGATTTTGCCGTTGACGGCAATGGCGACGCTCATGCCGGCGGTGGGGTTTGCCTTCAAATAATCCTCCATCAGCTTGTTGACTTCGTCTTTTTCCGACCACTGAACGATGTCGCTGTTTTCCACCCAGACCCCGGCGTAGCGAGTGCCGGCGCTGGTTTGATAAACCTCGAGGTCTTCGATGCGGAAGCCCATGTCGCGGTATTGCGCCCAATAATTGTGAAACCAGGTATCGGTCATGCCCCACCTGCCGTACCACTTGCGCCCTTTGGATTCCTTGACAAAAATGGCGGCGTATTCCAACTTGTTGTTGCGCTCATAGCCCTCGATGTCGTAGAGGCGGAAGCCCTTGTCGGATTGCTCGTCGAACAATTGGTCAAGCTCGGAAGCGGAGAGGTTTCGCTTGATGTACCAGCCGATGTTTTCTTTGTTTTCCACCCAGATGGCGGAGTAGCGAGTTTCATTGCCAACCTCGTAAGCGTCCACATCCACCGGGATGTACTTGCCTTTTAGCTCCTCATATTTTTCGTGAAACTCGTTGGAGGTTTGATTTCGGAAAGAGTACCAGCCGAGGTTTTCCTTGTTTTCAATCCAGATGGCGCCGTAGTAGCGAGTGTTTCCGAGCAGGTGAGATTCCTGGTCGGCGGGGCGGTAGCCTTGGTTTTTGTAGTTCGTCCATTGCTGGTGAAAATCGGCGTCGGTGAGTTTGGTCTTGACGACCCATTTGCGGCTGTCGCTGTTTTTGCGCCAAATCGCCGAGTAGGTGCGCTGGCTGCCGCCTTTCACTTCCACGTCTATGGGGCGGTAGCCATCGGCTTTCAAATCGTCCAGCTTTTTTTCGTAGTCGGATTCGGACATTCCACGCCAGGACTGCCAGCCCAACTCGTCGAAGGGTTGGTCTAAAGCGCCTTGCGCACGGGCATTGGGTCGAAGCGAAAAAAGGCAGAAACAGGTGAGGAGGAAAAGGAGAGATGAAATGTTTTTCATGATTCAATTTGGTTTGAAAAGATGAGCAACTGAGCGCCACCGACAGCTCGAAGACTCGAAAGGAGCGGTGTGCAGTTGCGGGTTGGATGACGAAATTTTCGGCTAAAAGTGTCGCCAAACTCCAGTTTGGTGAAGGGAGCCACCGCCAAACTGGAGTTTGGCGGCACGGAGGCTTCACTCAAACCCAAGATGAGCCAAATTTTCTTGGTTTTCAGCAGGGAAGGTTGCTTCTCCTGGTGCGGAAAGCCAGCTTTTTGAAAAGGATAGGTCTGCATTTGTGTTTCCTGCGGGGAAAGCGTTACCCGAAAAGGCAGAATATCGGTGTAAAAACTTGTGGCTTCGTGAATTTGAAATTGTGACTCATGTGGCGTCTGAGTGAAACAACTGTCTGCAAGCCTGCAAGTCGCTTTGTCATTCTCGCAGAGAACCTCCACGTCCCAAGTGCTGCCCGGTGGGACGT
>CAZHLB010000969.1:0-2701 GCA_964533005.1 uncultured Saprospiraceae bacterium | reverse complement strand
GAAATCATATTAAACAAATTGAAGCAACCAGATACAACGGAATAACCCGTAGCGCAGGCTTCCAGCCTGCCGGTTTTCCGTTATTAAATGAGACACTTCGGCTTTCCTGTAGAACCTTCATATTTACGTTCAAATAGCATGATTACTTAGCCTGTTTTCTTGATATTACTGAATACCATTTGCAAGGTTAACAAGTTAGTACCTTACAGATTCAGAACAACAATAAAAAACAAGTTGTTTTGTTGTCACACCCGGGAAACCCCTGTAGATGCGGCGAGTAAGGCATTTTATAACGTTTGGTTTCTCCTCGTTCCCAAGCGGAGCTTGGGAACGAGGCGCGACGTTTGGTTTTTCTATTGGGTTGTGGGCAAAGCCCGCTTTGGAGAATCTAAACACCGCAAAAGCTCCGTAGGAGCGACCTGTGGTTGTTGGAATTATAGTAGTGGGAATTTTATAGGTCAATTTTCCTTGACTTATGCGGTACTGTTTGTCAAAGTAGAGAAAACTGGTTAATCATATAGTTAGACCTTTTTGGGACCGCTTATGCCACCGCCAAACAAAGAGAGATTGGTGCCTATCACTCCGCCCCACTATGAAACGCTGGCCAATTGGTGGAATACGTGGCCTCAAGGTCGTCCCGAACTACTGGATTTTTGGGCACGGGGAAACTTTACTCGTCGGCTTCTCGACCGGAAGGTAAATCGGCGTTCCGGCTGTGTAGTGCGGGTTCAATACCTTGATGAAATGGAACTGGCATTAAAGCGCCTTGTACTGCTTGGAATTGAGGTTGATTTCGCATGGGCCGGCACTATCAGTCCCCCAGAGCTTGTGATGGCTCCACAACACATTGGCTATGAAGATTCTGGAGGGTGGGGCTACTCAACCGCTAGCGGAGATGAAATTGATGACGGGTGCGGAAAATGGGAGTGGTGTCCTACGATAGGCTATGCAACTCTACTGCCAGACACCGTAACGGACTGGATGGCAACTGAAGCAGTCGAATTCTTCAAATCGGGTCAAATGATGGTTTGTCCAATGGAGAACATCGGTCTACGTGAGAACCCCACACAGGAGTCCGATGATCATTTTGGATCCCTAGGCAATTGCATTTCCATTTCACGAACCGCATCCCTCGCAAAGGTTTTGTTTGAGCTCGATCTACCCGTGCTTGAGGGACTATCCTTGCGAGATACCTACGCGTTTTCTGAAGACAACGGCGACTCGCTGGCAAGGTTAAGGAACGCAATTACGAAGTTGGTCGGTGAAAGCGCATCTGTGATTGACGATGATAAACTCAGTATCATCGTCTCCGAAATTCAAGACAGCGTTGCCGAACTCCGGTTATCCGATCGTTCCCTTTCTGCAAGGAAGACACTGACTGCGCTTGGTGCTTCCATATCTACGTTCGGAATTACCGTGGGCGTCCAATTGGGGTTGGCTGCTGGAACTGCCGCTGTCGGAAGCGTGGCTGCGGCGATGGCGACCATCGCCTTATGGCATCGAAACATTGAAGCGGAGGCTGGACGCAAGACAAATCCCTATTACGCCATTTGGAAACTTCAATGTGGCGATCACAAAAAACCACAATGGCGGGCAAGAACCGGGCCGTGGTCTATTATCAATCACGTTAAGACTGTTAATCTATCACCGCCGGTTGAGCAACTGCTTCCTTACCATTGGCTAACACCACCTACCCCTGGCTGGCTAATGCCCACCGCATTTGTCCCAGCGTAACATAGGTAAAAGTCTAACCCGGCAGTCAATTAGCCCGGTAGACCGGGCTGAGGCACAAAATCCAACAAACAGGTTGACGTTGGGTTTCATTTACGTTCAACCCAACCTGCTCGACTAACCCGGCGTTGCAGGGGATGTTGCGCGATAAAGCCACTAAGTGCCCTTGAATTTAACATGAGAAAAAAGGCTTATGCAATAATGCACATTACAGGAAAAAGATATGGCTTTGAGAATTTATCTCGATAATTGCTGTTTTAATCGTCCATTCGATGACCAATCCCAAATACGTGTCAGACTTGAATCTGAAGCCAAATTGAAAATCCAAGACGATATTGTGGAAGAAAAGTTTGAACTGGTGTGGTCGTATATCCTTGAGGCTGAAAATAAGGCAAATCCTTTTGAGGAGAGGACAAATGCAATCGCTGATTGGAAGAAACAGGCTATTGTAAAGATTAAAGAAAACAAGTTGATTTTAGACAAGGCGAAGTATCTGAAGGAAATCGGACTACGCAGTAAGGAGGCTATACACATATCCTGCTCTATATCTGCCGGATGCCACTATTTTTTGACAACTGATGATAAAATTTTAAGTAAAAGAAGTTTAATAGAAGTAGTTACCGTCATTGACCCAATTGGATTTATCAAAGAGGTTTACTTGTGATAACTGATACGGAAGTTAGAATAAAGGGGGTTCAAGCTCTTACAAATTCCCTTGGAAGTGTAGGCGCCGAGAGGTTTATTGCTCTTATTCAGCGTGAACCTTTCGATTATACAAAATGGCAAAGAACATTGTGGGGAGATCAAAGTATTGAAGAAATCAGCAGCGCTGCAATGAAGACTTATGAAGATGCTGCCGATTGACGTTGTGCTTCACTTCCGCTCAACCCAACCTGCTCTGCCGGGATTTGGTAATTAACATGACAGCATGATAAATTTCAAGTACGGCTCCGTGAGATGAAGGCCGTCT
>CAZHLB010000968.1:0-2708 GCA_964533005.1 uncultured Saprospiraceae bacterium | reverse complement strand
TTCACGCAGACGCCACATGAGCCCCGATTAAATCCTTTGAAATCCTGAACATCCTGGTTCACCAATACACTGGTTTCGTCTGCGTACTATTCGGCAAAAGCAAGCAATTATAGCATTCCGAAGGCAAATTTCTAAATCCCGTGCATCTCGGCTCCACGTAAAAACCCAATGAAAATGGCGTGACAAAATGCCTCGCATAACTCACCCCCGAAACTGAAAAATAACCCGCCACCAATTCCTCCGGGTCGTCCACGTTGGATAAATTACCCCGCACCGTGCCCGGCGGCGGGTCGAACAGGTTGCCTTGCCGGGTCATAATTTCGCCGACAGTGCGCCAATATTCATATTCCCGCTTGCCGATGGCATATTGATAAACGTGGAAGCAATATTTATCGGAGAAGCGGTAATTGAGCAACGTATTTAAAATAGGCTCGTCAAAAAGTAAATCGCCTGCTAATTCATGCGTATCGAATATTCTCAGGTTGTGCAAATCGGGGCGGTGCTTCACGTAGCATATTTTTTTTGTGATGGAAAAAACTTCGTGATACTCATATTCACCGTCCATACGCCAGCGCAAATAGGGGCGCTCGGAGAAGTCCGCCACGTTGGTGTTTAGCTTCAAAATCAAGCGTTTTTCACTGTCTTCGTTGCCGGAATTATTAATAAACGGCTGGTCTATGGCTTCGACGGAAAATCCTGAAATGGCGGGCGCTTTTCGCAAAATTTCCGGCTCGCTGACGATGTGTTTGCCATCGGGCGTGGTCAATTCCAGGTGGTAGATTTTGCCGGGTTCGCCTTTCATGGTTTTCACGTAAACGCCAGGCTTGCCTTCCGAAAACTCAAAAACGTTGCCTGCATCGTCGAGCACCTTCACGACTGCTCCCGGCAGCGGGGCGAAAACATTGTCATAGCCGTCGTTGATTTCGGCGCTGTAGTTGACTTTGATGGTGTATTCGCCGAGGCTGTCTGAAATCAAGCCGTCCACGACCAGCTTGGGTTGGACGGTGTCAATGTCGAGGTTGACTTTTTCAACGCAGCCCACGAAAAGCGAGGCGGCTGAGAGGAGCGAAAAAAATAAAAGATTAGTCTTCATGCTCAAAATGGATGGTGCTTGACAAGCACTTTGTATGACTGATTAAATGATTGATGATTACATGATTACATGATTGTTGAAGGAATGTCAGATGGTTAGATGTGCGATGTCCAGGGACATCGTACATCTAACCATCTGACATTCCTTCAACAATCATGTAATCATCAATCATTTAATCAAAAAATCGTCAACTAGTCAAAATTTAAAATCGTAGGTCACCGCCGGAAAAACCGTCCCCAACACGGCGACCCGATACGCTTCCACGCCTTGCCCCGGCTGCTGCCGGAAGAAAATGGAGAAGGCATTTTTCCGAAAATAAACGTTGTACAGCGAAAACGTCAGGCTGTTTTGCCAGCGGTCACGCCTGCCCCAGGGTCCAATCGTCCAGGCAAAATCGAGGCGGTGGTAGTCGGGGATGCGGAATTGATTTCGCTCGGAATAAACCGGGATGGTGATGAGGTTTTGGTTGCCGTAAATGCTGATGGGAGCGGTGGTCGGTCTGCCTGTGCTGTACGTGAAATTGATGCTCAGGGCGCTTTTGGGTCTTGCCTGGAAGTGATAATTGAAGTTCAGGTTGTGCGGTTTGTCGAAGTTCGAGGGATACCAATTGCCGAAGCTGACCGCCTCTTGTTCCGCCGTCGCCGCCACTTGGCGCAGTGTGCGAGACCAAGTGTAGTTTAACTCGAACTGACTCCTGCCTTGCTTTTTTTGCAGATAGACTTCGACGCCGTGCGCTTTGCCTTTGCCTTGCAGGAGTTCGGTTTCGAGGTGGTCGTTGAGCAAGAGTTGAGCGAAATCTTTGAATTCCAGCAGTTTGTGAATGCGCCGGTAAAAAACGGTCAGGTTGGCTCTCAGGGCATTGGCTTTAAAAAGGTGCTCGTAGCCGATGGAAAAATTGTCTGCATGTTGCGGCTCGACGTGGCGGTTGCTGAGTTGCCAAACGTCCACCGGGGCGGCGGCGGCAGTGTTCGAGATTTGGTTGAGGTATTGAAACGAGCGGTTGTAGCCCAGCTTCACCGAGCCATTTTCAGACAGCTCGAATCGCAGAGAAAAACGAGGCTCCCAGCCCGAATAGCTGGCAATTTTTTCCCCGGAAGAGAACTGCGTAGAGTCCACGATGGTCTCCTCCATTTTCGGAGCGCCGGGCTGATAAAGGTAGATTTGGTCAGCGCCGAGGCTGCGATAAATCGTGTAGCGAACACCCGCCATCAGTTCCAGCTGCTTGCCCACTTGCCATTGATTGTGCAGGAAAAAGCTCGTTTCCTCGCCTTGCTCCGCCGCTAATTTTTCAGGTTTTACGATGGAAACGCCCACTGCCTCCAACTCGCCCGGCGACACTTCGTATCGGGTGCGGTTCACCCCGATTTCCACCTGAAAACTTTGCGCAGGATGAAAAAAACCGCTCAAAGTCGCCCGGCGGTAGGCAATGGCATTGCTGAATTTCGACTGGTCGTTGCCTTCCACGTCGTGCTGCGAACTTTGATAACTGCCCGCATTTACTTGCGCCAGCAAGCTGATTTTTTCTCCCACCAACTGCCGCAAGTAGGCTGAACCGCTGGTCGTCGAGTAGTCGAATTTCACCTCGTCGGCAAATTGGAACAGGTCGCTGGCGGTG
>CAZHLB010000967.1:0-2714 GCA_964533005.1 uncultured Saprospiraceae bacterium | reverse complement strand
GTGCCTGCCGAAGTCAAATTTTGACCATCAAAAAGATAGCTGTCGCCGTCGCAAATGCTGGCGTTCAGGCTGGTTGCGGAATGCTGCAAAATCGTCAGCGTGAGTTGCAAAATGCTATCGCAACTGTTGACCGAAGAAAGTGTGTCCCGGTAAACTCCGCTGGCGCTCAGTTGCTGCCCTTGCCAAGCGTAGGTGTCGCCCTGGCAAATTTGGGCGCTCGTGCCGATGAGGTAAGTCGGGTGCAAAGTCAGCGTCAAAGTCACCACGCTGTCGCAGCCGTTTTGGGCGGAAAGCGTGTCGGTGTACGTGCCTGCCGAGGTCAAATTTTGACCCGCAAAAACGTAGCTGTCACCGCTGCAAATGCTGGCGCTGAGGCTCGATGCGGCATTTGGCAAAATGCTCAAAGCCAGCGTCACGATACTATCGCAGCCATTCGCAGCAGTCAACGTGTCGTTGTAAAAACCTGCAATCGTCAGGTTTTGACCGTCGAAAAGATAGCTGTCGCCTGCGCAAATGCTGGCGTTCACGGTTGAAGCGGCATTTAGCAAAATGCTCAAAGCCAGCGTAACGATGCTGTCGCAGCCGTTGGCGGCAGTCAACGTGTCGTTGTAAAAACCTGCAATCGTCAGGTTTTGACCATCGAAAAGATAGCTATCACCGTTGCAAATGCTGGCGTTCACATTCGATGTGGCGTTTGGCAAAACTGTCAGCGTCAAATTCACGATGCTGTCGCAGCCGCCCGCCGAGGTCAGCGTGTCTGCGTAAATGCCCGCCGAAGTCAGGTTTTGACCGTCAAAAAAGTAGCTGTCGCCGTTGCAGATGCTCTCGTTCAAAGCCGTGTTGACCGTCGAACAAACACAACTTACCGGAGCGTCGTAGGCATCCGCCAGTGTGTGCGAGCACGCAGCATCGTTGACAAAAGCGACAAGTACATCCACATCCAACGCACCGTCCGAAGTCAATCCGGTGAGCGTAAAAGTCTCCGAGCCGCTGCCGTCGGGCGTGAAACTTTGCCCGTTGATGGTCAGGTCGCCCGAAGGTTCGTTGGCGTAAGTCACCGAAACGTCGAGCGAATACGTGTCATCCGCCGGGTTGCAGGCAGAAGGAACTGCGCCCGTCACCGTGATGGAACAAGGAATGGAGCAAGTGCCGGGGTCGGTAATTGTCAGTTCCGTCGAGCAATTGCCATCCAAATCATCGGTGATGGTGAGCGTCACGTCGCCCCCACCGGCGCTGCCGTTTTGCAACTGGAAAGTCGTCGCCGTGCCAAACGTGCCGGAAGTAGGCGAAATCGAGCCGCTGTTCACGCTCACGTTGTACGTTCCAGCCGTGTGCAGCCCTGCCGGATTCAGGTCGAACGTGATGAAATCATCCGTTTCATTGGCATTCGTGCCGTTGTCGTCGCACTGAACAGATGCTAAACCGCTGGCAGTCAACGTGCAGCAGCCGCTCAACGGGAGGTTGTTCAGGTGAACCAACGGGTCGCCAAACTCCAGGTCGAATGCTAAGTGAAAGGGCGTGCAGGCATTGGAAGTCAAAAAACCGGGGTTGCCCACGTCTTCAATATTGCCGCCCGGTGAATAAGGATTGGTCTGCCCGGTCGGGTCGAGCGTGGGCTGGGCGGTGGAATTCGAAGACAAAACATAGCCCGCAGGCGGCGTGTAAGTCATCGTGTAAATGCCAGGCGTACCGTCCGTGTACCATTGATAAGTGCCATTCGAGCCGTCGAGCGTGATGGTAACTGCGCCGGGGCCCGTGACGCCGATGGTTCCGCCCGTGATGATTTTGCCCGTTTCTTCGCAAAAAATATAGCCAATCGGGTCGCCGGAGCAATCCGTCGGAGCGTCGTAGGTGTCCGAGGCGGAGCAGTTGTTGGACGGGGTGAAAAATGCGGAAACAGCGTTGTTCGTCGAGCCGTCGGAATTGAAGGGGCCCAATTGAAGCACCTCCGAGCCGGAACTGCCGGAGAGGATGAACAATGTCCCGTTGACATTCAATTGCTCCGCTGCCGGGTTGTCGTAGCTGACCGTCACGTCCACAAAATAGTGGTTCGACCAGGGGTCGCAAATGGTCGGCGCCAGGACGGTGATTTCAACCGGGCAAGGGCAAGTGACAGGCGCAACCGTCACCGTCGTATCCACGAAGCAAGCGTCGTCCCCATTGAAAATGCGCAGGATGTAAGTCCCGCCAGTGTTCGGGATGCTCGATTGCACCGCTTGCGGCGTGGAAATCGCCGTCGCCGAAGCATACACGTCACCATCGTAAGCGCCTGCATTCAGGGTGCTGACACCAAATTTGTCGGCATCCGTGACAGCGGAGAGGGAGATGACACCGTCGTTGTTTGCGCCGCCCATCGTGCAGGAAGGAACGGTTTGGGAAATCGTAATTCCCGAAGGAACAACGCAGGAAGGCGGGCTTGAAA
This sequence comes from uncultured Saprospiraceae bacterium, assembly GCA_964533005.1. Taxonomy (GTDB): domain Bacteria; phylum Bacteroidota; class Bacteroidia; order Chitinophagales; family Saprospiraceae; genus UBA6168. Next base: position 292 of record CAZHLB010000967.1, on the reverse strand, counting down.
AGCCAAAATCGAAAGCATGGCTGCTCTCGCCAGAATCGCCCGTGGTGAAACTGACGACTGCCGTGTCGCCACTCATCGAGCCGTCGCTGTCCCGCAAATCAGCCTGGGCGTCGCCGCCGCCGTTGTCGGCGGTGGTCAAAACTTTGCCGGTGAGGCTGACTTGCTGGCTGCCGCCTTCGGCATCCAGAATGCGGATTTCGTAAGCCGTGTTGGGGACTAACTGACTGATATTGTATGTAAAACCAGACGCCGAGCCGCTCGCCGCATTGGAAAAACCATACGAGCCGCCGCC
>CAZHLB010000966.1:2597-2722 GCA_964533005.1 uncultured Saprospiraceae bacterium | reverse complement strand
TTTTTTGGCTGAAAGTAAAGTGTCGAGCCTAAAGCTGACAGGTGGTTTTTTAATTTTTACGTTGGAAAATTTTGTATTTTTTATCGGGATCATTGAAAAACCCCCGGTCAGGGTTTGGGCCAATT
>CAZHLB010000966.1:0-2587 GCA_964533005.1 uncultured Saprospiraceae bacterium | reverse complement strand
AATGTTTCCGTTGAAAAATTTTCAATTTTTCAACGGAAACATTCAAAAACCACCTGTCAGCTTTTCGCCCAATTTCCAAAAAAGCTAATCAAACATTGTCAAGCTACTTAATTCACCTGCGGCAAATCGAGCAGCTTTTGCAGTAACTCGTCCTTGCGGCGGCGGGCAACCGGAACTACCGCTCCATCTCGCAAAACCAGATAACCGCCATCCTTTTTCAAAAACCGGCGCACGAAGCTCAGATTGATGAAATGAGAGGTGTGCGCCCTGAAAAATTGGTTCTTGTCCAGCAGCGGTTCCCAGTCGCCAAGGTGCTTGGAGACGACGATGGTTTCGCCATCTTGCAGGAAAAATTTGGTGTAGCTGCCTTGCGCCTCCAGGTGGACGATGTCGGAAGGTCTGAGGAAAATTAGCCCTTCTTCCGTGTGCAGCACCAGCGAATGACAGCCGTTTCCGTTGGCATGAACGCCTGCCTGCATCTTGAGCAAACGTTCTTTTTGCTTGCAAAAACAGCGTTCCAGCGCACGGCGCAACTTCATCGGCTCGATGGGCTTGAGCAAGCAGCCAACAGCTTCATAGTCGAAGGCGTGGAGCGCCAATTCGGGGCTGGCGGTGGTGAAAATGATGTCAATCGCCAGGCGGCGAAGTTGCTCTGTCAGGTCGAAACCATTGAGACGTGCCTGTTCGATGTCGAGAAAAACCACGTCGGATTGGTGGTGAAGAATGGCTCCGAGGGCGAGTTGTGGGTCGTCGAAGCAGTGGATTTCATGCACCAGGTCGTGGCAGTGGCGGGCGAGATGAAATTGGAGGTTTTCAACGCAAGCCGGTTCTGTGTCGAGTAGGAAAGGTCGCAGCATAGGGCATCCAATTTTATGGGTGAACCAGATTCTGCGTTTGTCTGATTGGGTTGATGGCTTGCAATTTATTCCTTGTTGGCGAGAAAGGTTAGCATGAATGAATAAAAATTTGGCAACTGTTTACCCAGTCTCGCCTGCGTCGCTTTTGCCATTCTCGAAGTCGCCGGGCATACGGTTGGGAAAATTATTTTCTTATTTCTTTCTTCGCCCTCCTGCGAATTTCCAAGAATTCAAAAGGGAGCATAAATCTTTTTCATGAACGCAGTTGACCGTCAAAAGGAAATCTACGTCACCGGCTTGAGCGGCAGAAAACCGCCCGTGCCGGTTGACTTTGCAGCGCTCGAAACGCAGGCGAGAGAGGCGATGTCTGCCAAAGCCTTCGCCTACGTCGCAGGCGGAGCGGGCGTGGAAAGCACGGTCGCCGCCAACCGTAGCGCCTTCGAGCGGTGGCGCATCGTGCCGAGGATGTTGCAAGACGTGTCGGAGCGGGACACTTCGATTGAATTGTTTGGGCAAAAATTGCCAGCGCCCTTCCTGCTTGCGCCCATCGGCGTGCTCGAACTGGCGCACCCGGATGCCGACTTCGCAGTGGCAAAAGCAGCAGCGGCGACCGGCATCCCGATGATTTTTTCCAACCAGGCTTCCGTGCCCATGGAAGCGACGGCGCAAGCGATGGGCGACTCGCCACGCTGGTTTCAATTGTATTGGAGCAAGTCGAATGAATTGGTTGCGAGCTTCGTGCGGCGAGCCGAAGCCTGCGGTTGCAGCGCCATCGTCGTCACCCTCGACACGACTTTACTGGGCTGGCGGACGAGGGATTTGGACTTGGCTTACCTGCCATTTTTGCAAGGAAAAGGCATTGCGCAATATGTTAGCGACCCTGTTTTTAATGAGCTATTAAATATGCCCCATATTTTACCGAATGAAACTATAATTAAAAATATGGAGAGCAATATGGCGGCAAATAATGCGCAATTATCGCCGCCAAAAAATATGCAGACAATATGGAGCGTGCTTTCCTTGCTATGGAATTATCCGGGCGGTTTTATTGAAAATACGCGCACGAAGCGACCGCTGCGGGCGGTGCAGCAATTTATCCAGATTTACAGCCGCCCGTCGCTCACCTGGGACGACCTGCCTTTTTTGCGCCAGCAAACCAAATTGCCTATCCTTCTCAAAGGCATTCTGCACCCCGAAGACGCCCGGCGAGCGGCGGCAGAAGGCGTGGACGGCATCATCGTTTCCAATCATGGCGGCAGGCAGGTGGACGGCGCAATTGCTGCGGTGAATGCCTTGCCGGGCGTGGTCGCAGCAGTCGAAGGGAAGTTGCCGGTGCTGATGGACAGTGGGGTTCGCAGCGGGGCGGATGTGTTCAAGGCATTGGCGCTGGGCGCAAAGGCGGTGCTGATTGGGCGACCTTACGTTTATGGATTGGCGCTAGCGGGAGAGCGAGGGGTGGCGGAAGTTTTGAAAAATTATCGGGCTGATTTTGAATTGACGATGGGGTTGACGGGGTGTAGGAGCGTGGCAGAGATTACAGAAAATAGCTTAGTCCTTTCATATTGATACTGACTTGCAATTATGGATGTCAAGAGGTTTTCGAAAAGCCTTCCGTATTGTCAAGCATATTTTTTTCGGAAATTTTTTTTGAGAAAAATTTGAGAGTTTGCTGTTTTTTTCGCTCATCCCCTTTTTAAGGTGAAAAGCGTATTTTTGAGAAAAAACAAATG
>CAZHLB010000965.1:0-2723 GCA_964533005.1 uncultured Saprospiraceae bacterium | reverse complement strand
GAACTATCCGAAAGTGTCGAATAAATCAGCCGATGTACTTACCTGTTTTTTTTAAAAAAAACCTCTGGCTGTTACCCTCGTATCAAACCGCCCCTACCTGCCCACCTACCTTTGTTTCATCAATTTTCAAACTGTACAACTATCTCAACCACAATGAAAACAATCATTTCAATCCTCCTCATTCTGTTCCTCAACACGGCGGCATTGCTCGCCCAGGAGCAACGCCAACTTGCCATCGGGCAAGCCGACGCCATCGTTGACTTGCGCACGAAAGCAGGCGCAGCCCTCACCAAAACCACCTGGCGCTTCGCCGAGGCGCAAGTGGTCGAAGCGGATTTTCAAAAACCGGGCGCTGGCAAAGCCGACCCCCTCCCACTTTACCCGACTGGCGGCAAGCTGAAAACCAACGACTTGCAGCCGAAAGCGGGCGCTGCCAATTTCGACGACAGCCATTGGGAAGTGCTCGACCCCACTTCTCTCGAAGTGCGGAGGGGTTCCGGTTTGCTTTCCTTCGTGTGGTTTCGGTTTCAAGTCGTGATGCCTGAAAACATTGGCGATTTCGCAACGAGCGGCAGCACCGCCGTGCTCGAAATCGTGATGGACGACTACTCCGAAATTTGGGTCAACGGGAAGCTGAACAAAACATTCGGTCAAGCCGGCAATGGTGTCGCATCCGGCTGGAACGCGAGGAACAGGGTGTTTTTGACCACCCAGGGAAAACCCGGCGAAGTGTTTCAAATCGCCATTCTCGGCACGAATGCGCCGCTTGCCGACCTGCCGGAAAACTACATCTGGCTGCGCTCGGCGACGGTTGATTTTTACAAGGAATACCCTTCGAATCCTGACTGGAAAAACTTGGGGCAGGTGGTCGCTTTCGACAAAAAATTGGAAGACGTGCTGGCGGCGGATGCTCGCATCGAGAAGCTGGCGGACGGTTTTCAATTTACCGAAGGGCCTGTTTGGCATCCCGACGGCTACCTGCTTTTCAGCGACCCGAACGCCAACGTGATTTACCGCTACGAACCTGCGAGCCGCAACGTCTCGGTTTACCTAACCAAATCAGGCTACGCAGGCACGGACATCGGCAAGTACCACCAGCCCGGCAGCAACGGATTGGCGATTGACTCGGAAGGCAGGTTGCTCGTTTGCCAGCACGGCAATCGGCTGGTCATTCGGCACGAAAAAAAGGGCCCCGTCACCGTGCTTGCCGACAATTTCGAGGGCATGAAACTCAATAGCCCCAATGATTTAGTCATCAAATCGGACGGCACGGTTTACTTCACCGACCCGCCCTATGGCTTGCCGATGAACTATGCCGACCCCAAAAAAGAGACGGCTTACCAGGGCATTTATCGCATCAAAAATGGCAACGTGGAACTGCTCTCTACCGACCTCGGAGGACCCAACGGCATCGCTTTTTCGCCCGACGAAAAATGGCTGTACGCTGGCAACTGGGACATCCGGGACATCTGGAACACAAAGACGGTTTGGCGTTTCCCGGTGCTCGAAGACGGCAGTTTGGGCAAGGGCGAAATCTTCTTCAACTTCAATCTAACACCTGAAAATGAGGCGATTGACGGCATAAAAGTGGACGTAGCTGGCAACATTTTCGTGAGCGCACCCGGCGGCTTGTGGGTGCTGAGTCCGGAGGGAAAACTGCTCGGAAAAATCACCGGGCCCGAGCGCCCGGCAAACATGGCTTGGGGTGACGACGGGAAAACGCTTTACCTGACGGCACACACGGGCTTGTATAAAATCAGGGTGAAAACGGGCGGGAAACTGCCTGCGGCGGGGCTGACCGTTCGATAAACCAAACAATTTCAAACCATTGAAAATCAATCAACAAAAATGGAAATGACTCAAAAATTGGGCGGTCAAACCGCCGTCGTCACCGGGGCAAGTTCCGGCATCGGAAAAGCCTGCGCCATTGCTCTGGGCATGGCTGGCGCAAACGTCGTCGTCAACTACGCTGGCAACAGTGCCGGGGCAGACGAAGCCGTTGAAATTATCAAAAATGCAGGCGGAAATGCGCAGGCAATGAAAGCCGACGTCAGCCAAAAAGACCAGGTGGACGCCATGTTCACCGAGGCGGTGAAAGCCTTCGGAACGGTGGATATTTTGGTCAACAATGCAGGTCTGCAAAAGGACGCCGCCTTCGTTGACATGACCCTGGAGCAGTGGAATTACGTGCTCGGCGTCAACCTCACCGGACAATTTCTTTGCGCCCAGGCGGCGACAAAGGAATTTCTCCGCCGGGGCATGAACGGTCACCGCTCGCTCGGCAAAATCATTTGCATGAGTTCCGTCCACGAGCTGATTCCCTGGGCGGGTCACATCAATTATGCCGCCTCGAAAGGCGGCGTGATGTTGATGATGCGCTCGCTGGCGCAAGAACTGGGCCCCATGAAAATCCGGGTGAACAGCATCGCCCCCGGCGCCATCAAAACGCCCATCAATCGCATGGCTTGGGAGACGCCGGAAGCTGAAAACCGTTTGCTCCGCCTCATTCCCTACAAGCGAGTCGGCGACGTGGCGGACATCGGGAATGTGGCAGTTTGGCTCGCCAGCGACGAAAGCGACTACATCCACGGGACGACAATTTTCGTAGATGGAGGGATGACGCTTTATCCTGGTTTTGAAGACAATGGATGATTTCGAGCCAAAGCTGACAGGTGGTTTTTGGGTTTTTGGGAGAAAAAAAATGAAATTTTTTTCCTCTCAAA
>CAZHLB010000964.1:0-2730 GCA_964533005.1 uncultured Saprospiraceae bacterium | reverse complement strand
CCATTCCATCAACAATCATGTAATCATGTAATCATCAATCATTTAATCCTCGTGGCGCGCCCCAAACCTCACGTTAAAACAAAAGAGGCTGCCAATTCTGGCAACCTCTCCTTCTATCAAAAAAAGCGCTGACCTTTTTGTTCTGCTTTCTCCTTCATTCCAGACAGAACCCTGCGCTATCCGGCACGTGATGCCCCACCGATTGACTGTTGAGGATGACCCGGTCAACCGCCACCACCCGAATAATGTATCCGCAAGCGCCCATCCCCGCCGTGTTCAACGTCCAGGCGTCGCCGCCGGGAGCCGTGTTGACCAAACCGGAACTTGGCACGGGAACGCCCACGCCCGGCGGATTGATGGCAGGCTCCACGCCAATGCTGTAGCTCCCTAAGTTCAAATCAGTAGCCACGAAAGTACCCGTCAGCACGTCGCCGACCCGGAACTTGCCGCAGTTGCCTGCGCCGAAAGTGATGTCAATTTCGGCATCGGGAGGCGTGTTGTCGAGCTGGATTTTGTGCTCGTCCACACCCACTAAGTTGCCACCGCCGTCGAAAGTCGAAAGCCGCACCGTCCATTTGTCGTCGCCGGTCGTATCCCACTGACCGAGCAAGCCGTTGACGTTGTCAATGAAATTAACGTAGGTGAACCGCTTGGTCACCGGGTTGGCGGTATGTGTGAAAGTCGTTCCGTCGAAGCGGGTCAGCAGGAGGTCGGTCACCACTTCCGTCGGAGCGCCGCCGCCGTCGGGAATCACTTCGATTAAATAAGTATGCCCGACCAATGGAGCGCCCTGCACACTCACCCGCTGTCCGAAAGAGCAGGGTCTGCCAAAAGCATCGGGAGCGATGTTGTTCGTAGCGAAAACGGCGTCCGGCGTGGTCGTGCCCAGGAACGGGTCAATCATGGAAGTCGGGATGCCGCCGAGGATGGCGATTTTGCCCGCAGGCACACCTGCGAATGGCGAAATGTTGATGAGCGTTTCCTCCCGGTTGCCCCAGGTGGGCACGAAATTCGGGTTGCCGGGAGGCGGCGCAACGTTCCAGGACATGATAGCCCGGATGCGCACCACTTTAGCGCCCTTCGAGCAGGGTTGCCGGAATTTGCTCAAATCCACCGGCAGCCGCACGGCATAGTTGACGCCGCCTGCCGGGAGCGGATTGCCCAAATCATAGACCGTCACGTTGCCCGTGCCGAGGTAAGTTTCAAAACTGCCGTTGCCGTCGAAATCCGCCCAGAATGCGACATATTCCTTGCTGCCGTTGGTGCAGACGCCGCCGCTGTAGCCGTTGGGCAATTTCACCTCGATGACGCCGGTGAGCGTGTCGGGCGAGTTCGGGTCTAAGCCGATGCAGGTCAATTCCTCGAAATTGGTGTTGCCGTCCGTCTTCGGGAAAAGAATGTCCAGAATGTTCGGGTTGATTTGGATGCCCGGCAACAGCTTCTTCACCGCATCGAAATTCAGCGCCGTATTCGCATGGACAAACGAGGACAACTCCTTGAAAGCAAAGCGGTGCGCAGGCACGTCCTTGCCTTTGTACAAAACGGCAAGCTCCTGCACGTCGAGCGTCTTTTGCTTGGTTTTGATGGGAATGTCGAGCGGCAGGATTTCCTTGAGCAACGGCGGGAACTTCAGCTCCGGAATCTGGAAAAGGTCGGGCGGAAAAAAGAAGCGAATTGGCTCCACCTGGATGTTTGCATCCTTGCGGTCGCCCCAGGCGGGAATGAAGTTGGGCGAATTGGCGGGCGGCGGGAAATTCCAGGAAAGAATAGCCCTCGCTTTGATGAGATGCTCGCCAAAAAAACACCAACGCCGGTTGGGATTCACCTTGAGCGAGACGGCATATTCCAGTCGCTTGGCGTCTTTCGTGCCTTCGGGAATGTCGTGCGCCTGGAAGCTGGTCAAGCCCTGGTCAACCCACGTTGCGCCATTGTCGAAAGACAGGTAAAAACGCACGAACTCCGGCGTCCCCGCACCGCAAATGCCCGTTCCGTAGCCGGAAGGTTGCTTGACATAGACCACCGCTTCGAGATGCTCCTGTTGCGGTTGATAGCCAACGCAGCCCAGTTCTTCGTAGAACTTGTTGCCGAAGAGCGGCAAAATGGGCTTGATGTCAAGCTCCGGGAAATTGCCAAAATAGTTTTGGTTGGTCAACATCAGCGCCTTGAACGCCGCCCTTTCTTTGGGAAACGCTCCTTCGCTGGCCGCTGCCGACGCTTTTCCTTTTTCGCTTGCAGATTTTTCCATTGGGAATTTGAATTGCCGCTTTGCCAAATGCCCATGCGTTGCCACAACTGCAGGATGCAGCTACGCAAAAGCCTCCGTCAAAGCGTGGTTTAAAAAACAGATAGCTTGCCCCGATACCTCGGGGATGATTGGCTGAGAAGTAGGGATGACAGGCATTGCCTCATTTATCAAAATTCGTGTGCATCTGTTACCGGAAAAATTAATTGGTGAGTTTTCTCCCGAAAAGGGATTCAGAGAAAGGGAAGGGATGGTGGATGAGTGCTTGTATTTTAGCTAAATAGGAAAGGTGGATGGGAAAAAGGATGTTCAATGGCAAGGCATAAATAGTTGGGGCGATTTATTCGATGCTTACAATGAGTTCCGGTTTTCGAGCGGAACTTAATTCGCATCACCCCCAGCCCCAAAAGGGGAGCCATACCTGCATAAATTCAACAGTGGAAATATGTCTCGACAGTTGAATTTATGCAGGTATGGCTCCCCTTTAG
>CAZHLB010000963.1:0-2746 GCA_964533005.1 uncultured Saprospiraceae bacterium | reverse complement strand
GAGGTGGAAAAGGGTAGTCAGTTTTTTCATGCGGAGATTGATTTTGTGTGGCGGGTGAGACGGGCGGAAAGGGAGGACGTTTAAAGCCTTGCCTACTGGTCGAGGAGGAATTTTGTCCAGTCGCTTTGCTGTCAGTTGTATTGCATGAGCCGAATAATGAGCTTATTCGGCTCAAAACTTAAAATTCCAAGTCAACGACCCCAAAATCGGAAACAGCGACACCTGCTTCGCCTTCACCCCCGTCGGAATGGCGAGCGGGTCTTCTTCCGGCTCCACGCCTTCGGGATATTCCGGTTCGAGGTAGAGAAAAAAAGCGTTGCGCCGATTCGTCAAATTGAAGAAGCTCAGGGTCAGGTCGCTTTCGCCCCATTTTGGAAAAAAGCGATAGACGATGCCTGCATCCGCCCGGAAAAAATAGGGCAGCCGGAAAGCGTTCCGCTCGCCAAAAACAGGCACAATCGGTTGAAAGTCAGCGCCGTAAACGTCTTGAAACGTGAACCTGCCGACGGGCAGCCAGGTGCGGTCGCCACTTCCGTAAACTGCCGTTCCACTCAAAGTAATGCGCCGGGTGACGTCCCACATGAGCACCAGCGCAATGTCTTGCCGCCGGTCGTAGCGAGGGAAAAAGTAGTCCTTGCCGCCTGAAAAATGGCGGGTTGGGTCGAGCGGCTCAAATTCGCCCCGTTTTATCAATGCCAGCGTGTAGCCAATCCAGCCTTTCAGTTTACCTTCCTGCTTTTCGATGCTCAGTTCCATGCCGTAGCCGTAACCTTTGCCGATGGCAAATTCTTGCTCCAAACTATCGTTTGCGAACAGCCTTGCGCCGTCCACAAAATCCACCTGGTTGCGCAGGCGCTTCACGTAGTATTCGTTGGTAATCAAGTATTTGTCGGCAAAAATATACTCCACGCCCAGGGCTACCTGGTCGGAAAACTGCGGCTTGATTTGCTTGGTGGACGGATACCAAATGTCGGTCGGAAGGGAAATGCCGGAGGTGGCGATGAGGTGCAAATACTGGTACATCCGGGCGTAGCTGGCTTTCACGCTCAAGTCGGGATTCAGCAGCCAGGTGCTTGCAAAACGAGGCTCGACGCCTGCGTAAAATTTGCCGTCGTTCGCAAAACCCGACAGGCGCAGCCCGGCATTGATTTTCCAAGCTTCGCCCAACTTCATTTCATCCGAAAAATAAGCGCCGAGCGACAGCCCGGTGAAATCGTCGCCGCTGGAAAATGAAATTTTCCCGTCGTCGCTGCCCGCTTTCAGGCGGGCAACGCCGAAGTTGTGGTGCGTGACATTGCCGCCAAAACGCAGGTTGTGGTTGTTGTTGAAGGCATACAAAAAGTCGGTTTTCAGGTTGGCATCCTGCACGTCCGAGCCGACTTTGAAGCTGAAAGAGGTGACTTTGGTCTCGATATTATAATTGTAGTCCGAGAAGGTGAAAGTGGTGTTCGAGAACAGTTTCGGCGAGAAAACGTGGTTCCACCGGGCAGTCCCGGTCGTATTTCCCCACAAAAAACTAAAGTCAAAAAAGTCGCCCTCGAAGCCGAACACGTCTCTGCCAAAATAGCCGCTCAAAAACAGGTGGTCGTTCTCGCCGAGGGTGAAATTGACTTTCGTGTTCAGGTCGTAGAAATAGTAGTCGGGGATGGGGTTGTAGTCGGGGTTGTCGTCGTTGGCTTTGTTGATTTGGCGGGTAATTAAATCGGCATAAGTGCGCCTGCCGGAGACGATAAACGACGACTTTTCTTTCTGAATGGGCCCCTCCAAAGTCAGCCGGGAAGTGATGAGACCGATGCCGCCTGCGCCCGAAAACTTGCGATTGTTGCCCTCCTTCATCCGCACGTCAATCACCGAAGAAAGCCGCCCGCCGTACTGCGCCGGGAAACCGCCTTTGTACAATTTCAAATCCTTCACCGCATCCGTGTTGAACGTGCTGAAAAACCCGAACAGGTGGTTGGCATTGTAAACGACCGCTTCATCCAACACAATCAGATTTTGGTCAGCGCCGCCGCCTCGCACGTACAAGCCAGTCGTGCCTTCCGAGCCGCTGGGAATGCCAGGTTTGAGTTGGATGGTTTTCAAAATGTCCGTCTCGCCGAGCAAGGCTGGGATGACTTTGACCTCCCGGGTCGTGCTTTCCTCCACGCTCATTTACGTCGAGCGGATTTGCTCCTCGTAGCTGTTTGCCTTGACGACGACCTCCTGCAATTGGATGCCAGTGCCCAACCGCACGTTGAGCGACTGGTCTTTTTTGGGCAAAATTTTCAGTGAGCGAGTTTGAAAGCCGACGTAGCTGTATTCCAGCAAAATCGAGTCGTTGCCGGAGGGCAGGGTCAGCGAATAAAAGCCATATTCATTGGTCGTTGCGCCGCTGCCGAGCGCCGGTGCGAAGACGCTGGCGCCGATGAGCGTTTCGCCGCTCTCCTCGTCTTTTACGTTGCCACTGATAGTGCTGGTTTGAGAAAAAAGGGAGTTGAAAACCAGACCTGTCAGCACGGCAAGTGCTGACAGGTCTTTGCGGAACAGCTTCGAAAGTAGATTGCCAATCATGTCGGGGCGATTGTTTTTTTTGACGTTAATTGATTGAAAATCAACCAAGTCAGGTGATGTAAAACGGGCGGCAAAACTAAAATCGTCATTCAAAATGCCGCCTGTTTTTCTACGAACGGATGCGAAACCGTGCCGCCGCAAAACCGTTGGGGGGGGCGGGTTTAAAACCCCCCCGGGGGGTGGGGGGGGGCGGGTT
>CAZHLB010000962.1:0-2749 GCA_964533005.1 uncultured Saprospiraceae bacterium | reverse complement strand
CCCTCCTGATGTTTTTAAAACGACGAAAACACTCAATATCAAAATGACACAAGAGAAATTCTACTTTTCGACTGAGAGTCAGCCGCATACGCAGCGCACAAAAGAAATCATGGAGCGGCATCCGGAAGTTAACAAGCTCATCGGTCGCAATCCCTTCACGTTTTTTATTTTGATTTTCCTGGTGGGTTTCCAGATGACGCTTGCCGCCATTTTTGGCAAGATGGGCTTCGAATACTGGTGGCTTTCCTTGCTGACGGCTTGGTTCGTCGGTGCTTTCACGACCAACCCGCTTTACGTGGTCGTGCATGAAGGGACGCACAATTTGATTTTCAAAAACAGAGTCCTGAACCGCCTCAGCACCCTCCTTGCCGACCTGCCCAATGTGGTTCCGGGAGCGGTTGGATTCACCACTTTTCACCTCAAGCACCACGCCTACATGGGCGACGACCAACTCGACGCCGACTTGCCAAGCGAACTGGAAGCCCGCCTCGTTGGCAATTCCTGGTGGCGGAAAACCTTGTGGTTGCTGGGTTTCCCGCTTTGGCAAATCTATCGCACCTTCCGCCTCACCCGCATCAATACCTGGAATTCTTGGATGTACCTGAACATCGCCGTCGTGTTCCTGTCGGATGCGCTGATGGTCTATTTCTTCGGGTGGCACTCGCTGTTTTACCTGTTTTTTTCGATGCTGTTTGCGCTCGGTTTGCACCCGGTCGGGGCACGGTGGATTCAGGAGCATTATACTTTGGATGAGCATCAGGAAACGTACAGCTACTACGGCAGGCTAAATACGGTGTGTTTAAATATCGGCTACCACAACGAGCATCACGATTTTCCGTCCATACCTTGGAACCGGTTGCCCAAGTTGCGCCGGCTTGCGCCGGAATACTACGATAACTTGAAGAGCCACCAATCTTGGACGAAGCTGCTGCTGGCATTTATTTTCAATCCTGAATACACGCTTTTCCGGCGGGTGAAGCGATAAAACAGCCTTCAGAGAGAGATGATTTTTCTTCCAAAATCATCTCTCTCCAACTATGTATCGAGTCAAAAATAAAGTTGCCAATTTCAATTCCAACTTGCTGATTTTCAGTGTCTCCACTTTTGCCTTTTGCCTTTTTACTTTTGACTTAATAATACTCCTTCCAGCACCGGCGCTCCCAGAAAAATCACCTCGCCTTTCATTTTTCCCACCTCCTGAACTTCGACGCCTTGCCAAGTGCCGGTGCAAGCGTTGTGCAACCGGCAGTTGTCGAGGTAAAGTTTGCCACCCGGCTGGACGGTGATTTTTGCGCCAGCGGGCAGCGCCACCCGGCAGCTTATTTTCAAAATCCCGCCCGGTTCGATGGTTAGGTTTCCTTCCAAATCTCTCGCTCCTTGCCAATGCACGGAGTCCCGGATGGTAATGTTTGCCGCTTCTTTCAACATGCACCAGCGAGGCGAGAGCAGTTTTCTGACCGTGCCGTTTTCCCGGGACATGGACAGGTGGATTCTGCCGAGTTGGCAAGGTGTCCAGGCGGCTTGGTAGGCATTGTAGTCCATCACGTTGTTCGAGGCGGTGGAATCGCTGCAATTGGGCATGCTGGGGCTCCAGCAATTTTTATGTTTCGGCGTATCGTCGCAGCCGTCGCTGCCCGTCCAGGAATGCGACAAGCCGAAGATGTGCCCGGCTTCGTGGTTGAGCGTGTTGACGATGCCCCAGGATGGAATTTTCAACTCGAACTGACCCGCCAATTTGAGCGAATTTCCCAGCGCAATGCCGACGCCGTAGGCTTTGTAGGTTTTGGAAGCCACGCTGTCAGGGTGGTGCGGCATGAGGAAAATGTTCAGCACCTCGTCCAGCCGGACACCATATTTATTAATCACGTCCTTTTTGTAGTTGTTGGCAAATTTTCCCTTGTCCACGAAATAGGTCAACTCGTCATCGGAGTGAAAATAGATGCCGTCGTCGGAGGGGTCGCCGATTCTGGGGGCGAGTTGGTAACGGAAGCCGGTGGGCAAAACGGGCGTGTCGTTGCCGGGCGGCAGGCGCATTTTTTCGTTTTTGCCGAGCTTGTTGTTGGCGTGGTAAATGAGGTCGTTGGCGAATTTCACGCCTTCCTTTTCATTGAAATTATGCAGGCTGTCGGTCGTGTTCATGAAGTGAACGTTGACCCGGATGTAGCGCATAGCAATGGGATGGCTGGTGTCGGGGATGTAAGAATCTGAGTTGTTGCAGCAGGATTGACCTTCGCCGGGCTTAGCTCTGATGGATTTTTCGGCAGGTGCGGCGCTTGCTTTTTGGACGGGAATTGCCGTGAGCAGGCGGGTGGAAAGTTTCGGTTCGCAGGCGGCGAAAATGGCAAGAGCCAAGCAAGCTTCGAGGAAGATTTTGGGAAAAAGATAAGGCATCATTTTTTTAAAATTGAATTCAGGTATTTGACGCAAAATGGCTGAAACGTCAACCATCCAAGCAGACAACTAAGCCAACTTGAAATTTTGGACACACGTCACCCGGTTCACCTGGGCGTCCATTTTTGAACGCCGCCCGTTCGCAGATGCACAAAAACTACTTACAAAGCTGCCAATTGTTGTTTGTCAAAAAGTTGAAAACCAGCCTTTTAAAGTAGGTGGCACAAGCGTTGCCAACCGGCAAGACCTGTCAGCACTTCAAGTGCTGACAGGTCTAAGAGCCTGCCCGAAAACATCAACTTTCGAGCGGCGGGGTTTTGAAACCCCGCATTTCGTTCCAGAAATGCGGGGTTTCAAA
>CAZHLB010000961.1:0-2752 GCA_964533005.1 uncultured Saprospiraceae bacterium | reverse complement strand
TCAGGATGGACGATGTCTGGGACATCGTCCATCCTGAAATCTGCCATTCCATCAAAAATCATGTAATCATTTAATCTTCAATCATTTAATCAATAAGAAGGTGGTAAATAGTTACAACTGAAGTTTACTTCTTCAACTGATAAACCCCCTTCAACTCCCTCCCCAACCCATCAAAATCCAACCCGTACCCAATCACGAACTTGTTCGGAATTTCAAAGCCGAGGTATTGAATCTCCACCGGAAATTCCAGCGCCTCCGGCTTGAGCAGCAGCACCGCCAGCGAGACGGAGGCAGGCTTCATTTTTTTCAAATCCTCCACGAATTGGTACAGCGTCCTGCCGGAATCCACGATGTCTTCCACAATGATGACATGCCTGTCGGCGATGTCCAAATTCAAGCTCATGGCAGTGGTTACTTCGCCGCTCGACGCCAAACCTGCGTAGGAATTCAGCCGTACGAATGCTATTTCGCAAGGCAAATCACAAGCCCGCACCAGGTCGGACATGAACACGAAAGCGCCGTTGAGCACACCTATAAATAAGGGTTGTTTGCCTTTGAAATCCTGGTGAAGCTGGTTTCCCAGCTTTTTGACGCGGGCAGCGATTTCTTTGCCGCTCAGGTAGGGGACGAAAGTCAGGTCGTGAGCTTTGACGGATTTTTTCATGCGGCAAAGTTGACAAACGACCCCAAAAATTGAAATTCAGAAATTCAGGGAAATTCAGAAATGGAGAATTTGCTTGACAAGCATAGACTTGCATCCAATTTATAAGAGCGGTTGCCCCAATTTCTAATTTTTCAACACCTGCCTTTATGCCACCAACGATTCAAAAACTACTGGTGTGGCTGGTCTTAGCATGCTTCGCCATCGTTTTCAGCCTGCTGCAAGTCCAGTGGAAAACCAACCTGCAATACGCAGACGCCTGGGGCTACTACGTCTATTTGCCTGCCATATTTATCCACCAGGATTTGGCTTCGCTTGACTCCACGATTGCCATGCGCCGGAAGTACAGTCCCGGCAGTTTGGGCGCTGCCCCTGACCATCCCTTCGGATTGGTGGAACTGCATCGAACGGCGACCGGAAACGTGAGCATCAAATACACCTCCGGCGTGGCGATTTTGCAAGCGCCTTTTTTCTTGTTGGGGCATCTCGGTGCAAAGATCCTAGGCTACCCAGCAGACGGATTCAGCGAGCCATACTCCTTTGCGCTGCTGCTTTCGGCAATTTTTTACCCGCTACTGGGGCTGTTTTTGCTGGAAAAAACGCTGCGGAAAATTTTCACCAAACGCACGGTCTGGCTCACGGCGGCGGTGCTTTTTCTGGGCACGAACCTGTTCTATTTTTCTACCCTCAACTTCATGTCTCACGCCTACTTGTTCGCCCTGTTTTGCCTGCTCATTTTCGCCTCGGACGAGTGGCACGCTGTCGGCGGGCGCAGTTTACGACTGACAATTTTGATGGGTCTTTCGGCGGGTTTGATTTCCATCATCCGCCCCAATTTGGTTTTGTGCCTTGCCATTCCTGCATTTTGGGGCGCTGCCAATTGGAAAGAAGTGCGGGAAAGATTTGCCTTGTTTTGGCGGCAGCGAGGAAAAATCATGCTCGCTGGGCTCGTTTTTCTTGCAGCCTGCTTGCCGCAACTGATTTATTGGCGCTGGATTTCCGGCGAATGGCTGCACGACAGCTACCCCGGCGAGAGCTTCAACTTCGCCGATAGCCGCATTTGGGATGGCTTTTTCAACTACCGGAATGGCTGGCTGGTCTGGACGCCGGTCATGTTCCTGGCGCTCGGCGGCATGTTTTTGCTGCCTCGTTTCAGCAAAAAGCCGCTGCTGCCGATTGCCTTGTTTTTGCCTTTGCACGTGGTGATAATTTATGCCTGGTGGGCATGGTGGTATCCGAATGGCTTCGGAAGCCGTCCGATGGTGGAAACTTACCCGCTGCTGGCGTTCCCGCTGTCGGCGGTTTTTGAATGGCTGGGGCGGGTTCGGCGGTTGGCTTGGCTGAGTTGGAGTGCGGCGGTTTTTTTCATTTGCCTCAATGTTTTTCAAACCTGGCAATGGGCGCAGGGCATTTTTTGGACGCAGGAAATGAATGCCGCCGGCTACTGGACTATTTTCGGAAAAACCAATTGCACCAAAGAATTCCTGGCTGCGCTTGACAGCAAAACCAGCCCGCCGCCTTTTTTGGTGAAATTCGACAGCCTCGTTTTTCAGCAAAATTTTGAGACGCCCACCGACTCGAATTTTACGCACGATTGGGCGCAGGAAGGCGAATGGTGTTACCGCTTGCAAGGCGAGCGCAGCCCGGGTTTGCAAGCGAAGGCAAACGAATTGGGCATCCGAACGGGCGATTGGTTGCGCCTGTCCGTCAAAGTTTGGATACCGCCGACGCACTTAGTTTGCGACCCGGCGGAAGCATCGTTTCTTATTTTGGAATTGAAGGGAAAGAAGCGGCGCAACAAGTTCATCCGCCTGCAAAACAAGGTGGGCAAGGCGCAAAACTGGTTTCATTGCGGCGACGTAGGGCGTTGGGACGAAGCGTTTTTTTTCGTGAAAGTGCCCGCCGATTTTCCCGCCGATGGGCAGGTGAAATTTTATGCAGGCAAAAAAGCCGGTGTGCCGAAAATGGTGCTGCTCGATGAAATGAAAATGGAAAGGTGGCGGTGAGTTCGGACTCAAAGCTGACAGGTGGGAAATGCTTGATTTTGCTGGAAAAAATTTATTAAAGAAATTTTTTCCAGCAAAATCAAGA
>CAZHLB010000960.1:0-2762 GCA_964533005.1 uncultured Saprospiraceae bacterium | reverse complement strand
GTTTCCCCCCCGGATTCGGAAACTCCGCATACATCTGCTTCACCCGCTCATCCGTCTCCCAAGTTTTAATAGCCTGAATTATCCCCACCAATTCTCCATCCTTCGCCTTCATCTCCGTCAATTTCGCCGGGTCTTTTTCCTCCTCGATTTTGCTGGCGAGCGCAGCGTGCATATCATTAATTCCCTTCGTAGAAAGGAAGCGCATCCAAAACATTTTGCCGTCGTTCACGGCGACTTGCTTCAATTTTTCAGCCACCTGAATCATCGTCGCCGGGTCGGCATTCGAGGCAAGCTGGACGTATTGCTCGATGAAAGTGATTTGCATGTAGCCGCCCACCTTGTCAAATTTTTGCTCGAAAACCGGCAGGTGCGACGGGTCGCCCGTCTCGGCGTAGATGCTGGCGAGGGCGAGGATGATGCCTTCGTCTTCTTCGGTTTCCAGCTTTTTGGCGGTGGCGAGGGCGGCGTCTTTGTCGAGGACGAGCAAGGCGTCCAAGCCTGCGGAAACGACCTTCATGGCAGGGTCTTTTTCGATGGCTCGCACGGCGAGGGGGGCGTATTTTTTGTCGCTGGTTTCCGCCAGTTTGTTCAGGGCTGACTCACGGACGGTGGAGTGCGGGTCGCTTTCCGCCAGCTTTTCGATGCGGGTGGCGGTGCGCTCGTTGACCTCTCCTTGTTCGATGCCGAGCATTCGGATGAGCCAGAATTTGTCGTCCAAAGCCTTTTCCCACAAGGGTTTCAGCTTCGGGTCTTCCTCGTCGGAGAGCTTGCCGAGCGCCTCGATGCGATGCTCGATGGTCGGTACGTGCTCGAATTGGTAGAGGTATTCTTCCTGGCTTTTTTGCTCGTTTTTCGTGGCGAGCAGGCTGCTTTCGGCGTCGAAAAGAATCAGTTCCGGGTCGGCATCGGCGGGCAGGGTGAAGGTTTGCTCCCGCTGGTCAATGCGCACCTGATGGCGGGTGGCTTTGCCTCCAACGTAGATATCAATGGCGACTGGCAGTTCGAAAACATTGGGCATTTCCTTCGGGTCTTGCATTTGTTTGACGGACACGGTCACCTGCTTGGTCGCATCGTCGTAGTCCGATTCGACATGAAGGTCGGGTTGCCCCTGGTTGAAAAACCACTGGTTGAAAAACCAATTCAAGTCCTCGCCGGTCACGTCTTCGAATGCCAGGCGCAGCTCGTGCCCTTCCACGTCGGTGAATTTGTTGCGCTCTAAGTACAATTTCAAGGCAGCAAAAAACGCCTCGTCGCCCACGGATTTGCGCAGCGAATGCAGCACGAGACCGCCTTTGTTGTAGCTGTGCGCATCGAACATGTCCTCCTTGTCGGCATGGTGAAAATGGATGAGCGGGTGGACGCCGCCTTCGGCTGAAGAGAGGTAGCCTTGCAATTCGTTCATCCGGTGCAGGTCGGCTTCGTCCTTGCCGTATTTATGCTCCAGCCAGAGGTATTCAGCATAGTTGGCGAAGCCTTCGTTCAGGGTCAAATTCGCCCAGCTTTCGGTGGTGACGTAGTCGCCGAACCAGTGGTGAAACATCTCGTGGGAGACCACATTTTCATTTTGCAGGTTGTCCACTAATTCCCGTGCGGTGCCTTGCATGAACTCGCCAAAAATCACCGCCGTCGTGTTTTCCATCGCCCCGGAAACGTAATCCCGCACGACCACCTGCGAATATTTTTGCCAGGGATACGGCACGCCGAGTTTGTTGCTGAAAAAACTGAGCATTTCCGGCGTGTTCGGGAAGATGTTGCGGGCGTATTTTTCAAATTTCGGCTCCACGTAGTATTCCACCGGCTTGCCGTTCCAGTTGTCTTTCACGACGGCGTACTCGCCGATGGCAAGCATGAATAGGTACGGAGCATGCGGCATGTCCATTTTCCAGTAGTCGGTGCGGGTGCCGTCGGCGTTCTTTTTGGATTCGGTGAGTGTGCCGTTGCTCAGGGTTTTGAAGCGGTCTTCGACGGTCACGTAGATTTCCTGCGTAGTGCGCTCGTTGGGTTTGTCAATGGTTGGAAACCAGCGGCTGTTGCTCTCGGTCTCTCCTTGCGTCCAGATTTGCTGCGGCTTGTCCGGCTCGTCGCCTTGCGGATTGATGAAATACAAGCCCTTGTCCGACTGAATCGCAGCGCTGCCTCCCGCCGCCGCCGGGGTTGCGGTGTAGTCAATGAACAGCTTGAATTGCTGGTCTCTGGTGAAAGTTTTGCCCAGGTGGATGGTCACCTGTTGCTCGTCGTAGTCGAATTTGAGCGGCTCGTTGCTGCCATCGAAAGTGACTTTGTGAAACTCGAAGCCTTTGGCGTCCAAAACGACCTTGTCTTGCGGGTAGAAATAAGGCTTCAAAGTGAGGGTGGCTTTGCCAAGAACCTGCTCTTTTTTCCAGTCGAAACGCACGTCCAGCTTGGTGTGGAGGAGGTCATGCTCCCGCTTATGGCTGGGATTGTACGGCGGTTTTTCGGCAAGTTCTTCGGTGGATTCTTCCATTTCTCCCTCTTCGTCGAGGGAGCGGGGAGCGGTGATGTCGAGGGTGTCGAGTTCCCGAAATTCGGTTTCAGGCAACAGTTCGATAGGCTTGTACTGCTTGGGGCTGCAACTCAGCAACAGGGCGGTCGCCGCCAGGAAAACGAGCAAATTTTTCATGCTAAAAATCAGGTTTGATGCGCTTGTTCAGGCAAAAAGGTGTCACCTGGAAAACCGGCTTTTTGAGAGGATAAAAATTTTTTTTTTTTATATAAAAACGCGGGTTTTAAGGGGTGACCCT
>CAZHLB010000959.1:0-2764 GCA_964533005.1 uncultured Saprospiraceae bacterium | reverse complement strand
ACACTCACCGTCTCCCGTTCCGTAGGACCGGTATGTGCTCCATCACTTGGAACATACCGTTCCTACGGAACGGGAGACGTTGATTGTCAGCGATTTCTACAAACATGTCGTTCCTACGGAACGAGTAAATTCAATCGTACAGGTCGAGAAATTTCCGAAATGCCCGGCAATTCCTTCGGTCAAATTTTTCGCATCACCACCTTCGGCGAGTCGCACGGCGTAGCCATCGGCGTCGTGCTCGACGGCTGCCCGGCGGGTTTGGAGGTGGATGAAATTTTCATCCAAAGCGAGCTCGACCGCAGGCGACCGGGTCAATCCGCCATCGTCACGCAGCGAAAAGAAAGCGACACGATGCAAATCCTCTCCGGCATTTTTGAAGGAAAAACCACCGGGGCGCCGCTGGCAATGGTGATATTCAACGAAGATGCCCGCTCGAAAGACTACTCCCACCTCGAAGGCACGTTCCGTCCGAGCCATGCCGACTTCACCTGGTTTGCAAAATTTGGACTCCGAGACCACCGGGGCGGCGGTCGCTCCTCGGCACGGGAGACGGCGGCGAGGGTGGCGGCAGGCGCAATTGCCAAGCTATTTTTGAAAAAACAAGGCATCTCAATTCATGGCTACGTGAGCCAGGTGGGCAATATTTTTTTGGAAAAAAACTACCCGGCGCTCGATTTTTCTCAAATCGAAAACACGCCCGTCCGATGCCCTGATTTGGAAACGGCTGCGAAAATGGAAGAACTCATTCGCCAGGTTCGGAAGGATGGCGACACGATTGGCGGCGCTGTCACCTGCATCATTCAAGGTTGCCCACCGGGTTTGGGCGAGCCTGTTTTTGACAAACTTCACGCTGATTTGGGCAAAGCCATCCTGAGCATCAATGCTTGCAAAGGCTTTGAAATCGGCAGCGGTTTCGCCGGAACGACCCTGCGTGGCTCGCAGCACAACGACCCTTTTTTCAACGATGGCGGCGTGATTCGCACTCGCACCAACAATTCCGGCGGCGTCCAGGGCGGCATTTCCAACGGCATGGATATTTTTTTCAAGGCAGCTTTCAAACCGGTGGCGACCATCGTGCCTGCGCAAGAATCAGTGAACGAGGCAGGCGAGGCGGTGCAGGTGGAAGGCAAAGGAAGGCACGACCCCTGCGTTCTGCCCAGAGCCGTGCCCATCGTGGAAGCGATGGCGGCGCTGGTGGTGGCTGACCATTTTTTAAGAAACAAAATTTCAAGGGAGGTTTAGAAGGTTGAGGAGGTTCAGGAGGTTTAGACTGCCTCGTCTAAACCTCCTAAACCTCCTCAACCTTCTAAACCAATAAAAATCGAATGATGAAACTCCGATTACTGCTATTCCTACTCGCCCTCACCGGGCAACTTTTCGCACAACTAACTTTGAAAGTCACCTCCGTTCCCGCCAACACGCCGCTCAATTCAGACATCTACGTGGCTGGCAGTTTCCAAGCCTGGAACCCCGCCGACCCGAACTACATCCTGACCAACAACGGCGACGGCACGTATCAAATCACCGTCAACCCGCCGGTAGGTTTGGTCGAGTTCAAGTTCACACGGGGCGGCAGTTGGACAACCGTCGAAGGCAATGCCAACGGTGGGCAGCAGCCAAACCACACCTATAATTATAATGGTACACCGGCGACGGCGGAAGTGGCGATTTTGACCTGGGAAGACCTCGCCGGCAACACGGGCAACTCGACGGCTGCAGCCAACGTCCACATCCTCGACGAAGATTTTTTCATGCCGCAACTCAACCGCAACCGGCGCATCTGGATTTACCTGCCGCCTGATTATCAGTCTTCTACGAAACATTACCCGGTGCTGTACATGCACGACGGACAGAATGTTTTTGATGAGACGACCAGTTTTTCCGGGGAATGGGAGGTGGACGAGTCGCTCAACCAGCTTTTCAACGAAGGCGATTATGGCTGCATCGTAGTTGCCGTTGACAACGGCGGGGCGCTTCGGGCAGACGAGCTTTCTCCTTGGGTCAACACGCAATACAACGAGGGCGGCGAGGGCGACGAATACCTCGATTTTATCCTCGAAACCCTCAAGCCGCACGTGGATGCGAACTACCGCACCTTGCCCGGTAGGGATTTCACCGCCCTCATGGGTAGCTCGCTCGGCGGCTTGAGTTCGCACTACGGACTCATTCAATATCAGGACGTTGTGAGCAAAGCGGGCATTTTCTCGCCTGCCTACTGGTTCAACAGCCCGCAGATTTTTGACCACACGGACGACACGCCGAAAACGCAGCCACTCAAAGCCTACATCATCGTCGGTCAAATCGAAGGAGGAAGCGCCAACCCAGCCAACCAGGTCAACCAAATGCACGACCTGATGCTCGAAAATGGTTTCACCGACGACCAGGAAGTGGAAAAAATCATCCATGCCGACGGGGCGCATAGCGAATGGTATTGGGCGAGGGAATTTCCGGCGGCTTACAAATGGCTGTTTGGCGGTTTGAATCTCAGCGCCGCAAACGAGGCGGCTGCCAACCAGGTGAAAGTCTATCCGAACCCGGCTGATAGTGTGCTGTTCGTTCAAAACCTCGACAACGTTCGCAGACCGACCTACCGGATTTATTCGGCTGAAGGCAAGCTGCTGAAAATCGGCAAGCTTTCCGGCGAACGGATTGACGTAAGTGGATTAGTTGCAGGGATGTATGTGCTGAATATTATTTCGAGGCGTGAAATGGTGTTCAGTGGGAAGTTTCTGGTGAAATGAAAAGCTGGCAGGTAGAAATCGAA
>CAZHLB010000958.1:0-2767 GCA_964533005.1 uncultured Saprospiraceae bacterium | reverse complement strand
ACAAAAAAACCCGCTAAAACCCGCCAAATCCGTGTCATCCGTGTTCCCATCCTCCCAGCGTCCCACAAGAATTGTCAGAGAACTAAAAATCTAAAGAGAGACGCTTTTCAGCGCCTTTGTTTCCTTCCAATTCAAGATTCCAGAGGCGAGTATTTCCTTCCTTTTCTCTTGTAAATCAGCGTATTCCGCAGGCTTTTCCTTTCGCAAAAATTTGACCCGCCTGCTTTCCAGCCGCAATTTCCAATCTTTTAAAAATCGCTCTGCCGCCAAGCCGGACGGAATCAAACTGGCAAGGTAAAGCCACGTCCACACCCCCCAACCCCCTAAAGGGGGAGTCAGACGGCTCACCAGCCAAATTTGCAAGCCCCAAAAAATGGGGAAAAAGACAATTCCCGCCAGGAACTTGAAAGTGGGCACGTAACTCAAATCGTCGTTGAGCCAGTCGTTGATTTTTTTGGAAAAAAAGCAGGGCAGGAAGTTGCTGGCGTAACCCAACAGGAAGGCTGGGAAAAGCGCCGCCAATCTCAGGCTCAGTTTTCCGAAATCTTGAAGATTTCGGAAAACTAAAATCAAAGCCAAATCGCTGATTTTCAACGCCTCCAACTTTTCAAAATAACCGGCAACCTGCTTTTCAAAATCCCCAAAAGCCTCCTCATCGCTCGCCCGCAACGCCTGCAAATGAGCCTGCACCGCCTTCGTCCGCTGAAAATGCGCCATGTTCGGCAGGCGATTTTCATTTTGCAATAAAACTTCCAGGCGGTTCAGCAAGGCATCTTCCGCATCGTCCAAAGTATCAATAAGCAGGTCAGAAAGGCGCTCACCGAGGTAAGCGGTGAACTTTCGCACCCCTTCCACCGGGTCGGTTTCCCAATCTTTTTGAAAATCCGCCACCTGCACCGGCTCCCCGAAAATAGTCAGCAAGTGGCTGCGAAATTCAGTCGGCGAGGAGTAGTTCAAGCCGATGGGCAGGATGGTTAAACCCAGTTTGAAATCGTTGCGGCTTTCGGCGGCGAAAGCGATGCGAGCCGTGCCGGTCTTCATTTTTCGGAGCCGCCGCTCGACATAGCTGTTGCCTTCGGGCGCAATGTAGAGGCAGCCGCCGCCGGTCAAAAAACTGGTAGCTCGTTCCAGACTTTCCGAGTTTTCCGGCGCTCTGCCGGGTACGTCTTTTTGCCGCTCGACGGGAATGCAGTAGAGTTTATTGAGCAACCAACCAGCCACCGGGTTTTTGAATAAGCCAGAATTGGCGAGGAAAAAAACGATGCGCTGCATTCGCACCGCAGCGTTGAGCGGGTCGAGCACGGTGCTGGGATGGTTGGAAATGACGATGCAGGCGCCCGAAATCTTGCTCCGCTCGCCATGCTGCACGGTGATTTTCGAGTAGTAAATCCAGGTGCCGACCCGGACGAGGAGTTTGAAAAAATGGTAGAGTATGCGCAGGAATGGATTCATGTTCGGGCGGCAAAAATAGGTTTGACCTTGCGAAGAAGCTGGTACTAAATTAGCCCTCTGAAATTTTGGTTTGAGAGGTTTAGGAAGTTTAGAAGGTTTAGTTCTAAACCTTCTAAACTTCCTAAACCTCTCTAAACCAAAAATTTATCTGTCATGATGCGTGACGCAAAGTACCTCATCGCCTACCTCGCCCCCCTTTCCGCCTTCGCCGCCGTGCTTTGGCAAGGCGCCTGGTCGTTTTCAACGGTTGTGCTCGCCTTTGTGCTGATTCCATTGGGCGAACAGTTTGTCGCAGGAACCACCCGCAACCTGCCGTCGGTAACCGAAGAAAAAAAAGCCGCTTCGCCCTTTTTCGACTGGCTGCTTTACCTGAATGTGCCGCTGCTGTTTGCCTTGCTCTGGCTCTATTTTTCCACCATCACCACCGCCGAATTGGCTGCCTGGGAAATGGTCGGCATCACCCTGAGCGTCGGCAACGTGGTCGGAACCATCGGCATCAACGTCGCCCACGAATTGGGGCACCGGCAGACCCGGCACGAGCAATTTTTGGCTAAAATGCTGCTGACCACTGCATTGTACACGCATTTTTTCATCGAGCACAACCGGGGGCATCACCGTCGGGTAGGCACCTGGCGTGACCCTGCCACTGCTCGTTTCGGCGAAAACTTGTACCTGTTTTGGTTGCGCTCCATGACGACTTCCTACTTGCATGCCTGGCAATTAGAAGCGAAACGATTGGGCAGCATGTACAAGCCTGCGTTTTCTGTGGACAATGAAATGATTTGGTTTCAGCTTGCCCAGGCGGGTTACTTGGGATTGGTGGGTTGGCAATTTGGTTGGATGGGCGTTGGCTTTGCAATTGCAGTGGCGCTGACGGGCATCTTGCTGCTGGAAACGGTCAACTACATCGAGCATTACGGCTTGTTCCGCAAGAAGCTGGAGTCAGGTCATTACGAAAAAACCACGCCCAAACATTCCTGGAATTCCAACCACGAGCTGGGCAGAATTTTCCTCTACGAGCTGACCCGCCACTCCGACCATCACTTCAAAGCAACTCGCAAGTACCAGGTGCTCAGGCATTTCGAGGAAAGCCCGCAGTTGCCGCATGGCTATCCGGTTTCGATGTTGATGGCGCTCGTGCCGCCGCTTTGGTTTGGGGTGATGAACAGGAAGGTGCGGGAAATGAATGGGTAAAGGTTCAACATCGGCAGGGTTTTGAACCCTGTTGATTACCCACTGAATACTTTCTTGAAAATAAAGGGCTTGAGATGAGCAAATGACAACGGCTCCGTAGCAACGGGTTTTATACCCGTTT
>CAZHLB010000957.1:1668-2772 GCA_964533005.1 uncultured Saprospiraceae bacterium | reverse complement strand
AGACCGCAAAGGCGCAAAAGTCCGCAAAGGCGCAAAAAGGAAAGCGCAGAAGCCAAGCCTGTCAACCAACCAGCCGAAGGTTCCGCCAGCGAAAAATCCTCGGACGACGAAGACATCATGGAGGTCGTTTTTGTCTATATGCCTGGCGACACGGTGAGCCAGGTCGAAGTAAAAACGGGCATCCAGGACAACGACTACATTGAAATTCTGTCTGGCTTGAAGGCAGGTGACGAGGTGGTGAAGGGGCCTTATGCTGCGGTTTCGAGGAAATTGAAAAAGGGGGCTGCCGTTTATCGGGAAGAGGAGAAAAAGAAGGATGACAAGAAGGAAGATGAAAAAGAAGAAGAATGACACTTTACCGGGCGGCTCGCTGACAGCGAGCCGCCCGGGTTGTTTTGGGCCAGTTGGTAAAGCGAGCGACAGGGTTTAAATTTGTCAAAAAATAAAAAACATGGTAGCAACGACCATTCAAAGGCAGCCGGAAAATTCAAGCGAGACGCAACCGGAAATCTCCTGGGAAGAATTTGAGAAAGAATACCTCTCTCGTTCAGACCAATTCAAATATGAATGGGTGAACGGCAGGGTTGTCAAAAAACTACACATGAACCAGCATCAGTACTTCTTACTTGACAACATCTTCGACCATTTTCTTCGCCTGAAACAAGAAGGGAAAGTGTCGGGAAAACTGTACACGGAAATTGACACCTTCTTCTTGAGAAAACACCACCGCCGCCCCGACATGGCTTGGTTTAGTGACGAGCAGGTGGCTCGGATGCAGTACCGTGAAAATCAGATTCCCAAATGGGTCATCGAGGTTATTTCTGATAATGACATAGCTGACGACCTGCTGGATAAAATTAGTGAGTACGAAGATGCCAAAGTGGAAGTTCTTTGGTTGGTTTCGGCAAATTTGCAGCAAGTCCATATTTACAATCCTTCCGGCAAACTCACCTGTAGGGGCGACATGATTTGCTCGGCAGCGCCTGTTCTTCCGGCATTTGAAATTCCTGCCAGCGAAATTTTTAAAAAGTTGCCTCGCCCTGCCTAAATGAGTCTTTTTGACTAAAACAGTGCGGGGGGGGGGCGGGGCCGCAGCCCGCCGGG